>JAHHSD010000049.1 GCA_020025425.1 Oscillospiraceae bacterium | reverse complement strand
TGGCAGTCTCTTTACTGCGGCTGCCGCCCCTCGCTATGCCACCCCGCAAACTTGACGTGTCCTGCACTTTTTAGAAGTGCCGGCAAGGCCGCACCAGGTGCGGTGTTCTGGGGGAGAGGTAGGCAGTCTCAGAACTGCGGTGCCAGCCTTCTTCAACTGCCAGAGCTTCAAGAGAAGCAGGCAGTCCGTGGCGGCATTTTCGCAGCGTATTTGAGAAGTAACTATTGCAGGGCTTGCAATGCTCTTTACGCGGGCCGGCAGGCGGAGTGGTTCGAGCGCCGGTTTGGTTCGCGATGTGCAGGGAGTTGCAGGGCTGGGAGGGTGATTCAAACACCACCGCCGCCCTCTCATGGGGTACCAGGGGCCGGAGCCCCTGGCGTCTTTTCCCCGATTTTTGACGGGAAAAATCGGGTCGCCCGGGGGCGAAACAAACTTAACCCCCGTCCCGCCCGCAGGCGAAACCATCCTAACCTTGCCCACAGGTACTTCTCAGAAAACGCTTATCGAATGACCCGGTTCCGGATCTCCATAAGCCGGTCATAGGGGGAAAACCGCCCATTGTCGGTGATGCTCTCCTTGGGGAGGTAGTCCGCCAGCCCGGCGGCCTCCATCTCCTCGATCAGCTGGCGGCACTGGGAGGTGCGGCCGCGGACAAAGGCCTCGTTGATCTGCCAGAACCAGTCCATGGCCTGGAGGCCCTTCTCCTGATTGAGGGTCTGTTCCTTCAGCTCGGCGTTCTCGTGGGTCCCGGCAATGATCTGATTCTCCAGAATAATCTGCTTCTGCTTCAGCTCGGCGTTCTCCTCCTGGATCTGCTGGACAGACTGCATGGCGGAGACGGAGTCCTTCAGGCCGCTGAGGGATGCGTTCAGATCATCCAGGTCCTCGGCGTGCTGGCGGCGCTCCATCATAAAGCTGAGCAGGAGGAGCAGAAACGCCACGATGAAGAGGATGCCGATGTAGTAGATCACCGAGCGCTGTCGGCGGGCCTGCTGACGCTCATCCTTCTGCGGGGCCTTGGGGGAAGAATCCGGCGTGGTAGGGGTGTCACTCATGTGAGACGTTACCTCCTTGCGTTAAGGTATCCAATGCGTTGAGCAGAGTCTCCAGATCCTGCTCGTTGTAGTACTCCAGCTCCACCCGGCCCTTTTTGCCGTGGTGGGCGATCTTGACCTTGCGGCCCAGGTGGCCGGAGAGCTTCTTTTCGGCCTCGCCCAGATAGAGGGCAATCTCGTCGTTTTTGGGGGGCCGCTCCTTTTTCTCCTTCTGGAGGGCCTTGACCAGGGCCTCGGTCTGGCGGACGGACAGCCCCTCATTGACCACCTTTTCGGCGGCCTCCAGCTGGAGCTGGGGGGAGGGGAGACCCAGCAGGGCCCGGGCATGTCCGGCGGACAGGGTGCCGTCCTCCAGCAGGGTCAGGATCTGGTCGGGGAGGGCCAGCAGGCGCAGGGTATTGGCGATGGCGGGACGGGATTTGCCCATCCGCTCGGCCACCTGCTCCTGGGTCAGGCCGTAGTCGTCCATCAGGGCCTTGTAGCCCTTGGCCTCTTCGGCGGGGTTCAGATCCTCCCGCTGGAGGTTCTCGATGAGCCCCAGCTCCATGACCTTGCGGTCGTCGGCCTCAATAATGATAGCCGGCACCTCCACCAGTCCGGCGGCCTTGGCGGCACGCCAGCGGCGCTCGCCGGCGATGATCTGATAGTATCCGCTGGAAAGACGGCGGACGGTGAGGGGCTGGATGATTCCGTGCTGACGGATGGACTGGGCCAGATCAGCCAGGGCCTCCGGCTCAAAGCGTTTTCGGGGCTGGTTGAGACCGGGCTCCACCTGGGAGATGGGCAGGGTCACGGAGCCGGTCTCCTGGACCTGGAGCTCCGGATCACCCAGCAGGGAGCTCAGACCACGGCCCAGACCCAATTCTAAGTTGCGTTTTGCCATAATACACCTCTTATCTATACGGCGGATGTGGGACAGAGGGCCTGTCCCGCATCCATCAGCCGTGGTCAGAATTGTGGATGGCGATCATTTCCTCAGCCAGGGCGCCATAGGCCTCGGCGCCTCTGGAGAAGGGGTCATAGGCGGTGACCGGTTTTCCGTGGCTGGGGGCCTCGGACAGACGGACGTTGCGGGGGATGACGGTGGCGTACACCTGACCGGGGAAGTGGCGCTTGACCTCCTCGGCCACCTGGAGGGACAGGTTGGTGCGGCTGTCGAACATGGTCAGCAGCACGCCCTCCAGCCCCAGGGCGGGATTCAGGCCCCGCTTGATGAGGCGCACGGTGGTGAGCAGGTCGCTCAGGCCCTCCAGGGCGTAGTACTCACACTGGACGGGCACCAGCAGGGTGCCGGCCGCGCACAGGGCGTTGATGGTGAGCAGCTCCAGCGAGGGGGGGCAGTCGATGAGGATGTAGTCGTAGGCGGGGGACAGGACGTCCAGGGCCTGCTTGAGCAGATACTCCCGCTGGGGGAGGGCGATCATTTCCACACCCGCACCGGCCAGGGCCTTGTTGGAGGGGAGCACATCCCCGTAGGGCGTGGGGACCACGGCCTTCAGGGGGTCCGCACCGGCGATCAGCACGTCATAGACGTTGGGGGAGGCGGTGTTTTTGTCCACACCCATACCGGAGGTGGCGTTGGCCTGGGGGTCGAAGTCGCACAGAAGCACTCGCTTGCCCTGGGCAGCCAGTGCAGCGGTGAGATTGACGGTGGTGGTAGTCTTTCCCACACCGCCTTTTTGGTTGACAATGGAGATAATTCTGGCCATAAAGAGCCTCCCGGAGTGAGATTGCGTTGAGAGAACACAGCTCAGCCGTGTTCATCCGCGAAATTCATTATAACAATCGCAGACCTGTATTTCAACCGGTTTTCCGGTTTTTCCCCGGGGAAAGCAGGGAAATGAACAAAAATCCTCCGACCAGATCGGCCGGAGGTGAAAAACAACGCGTGTTTCACGTGAAACAAGGAGCCGGGAAACTGGCGCATACTAGAACATATGTATTATTAAGTGTTTACTTCACTTGGTTTGGGATGCGGATGGTCAGCAGGATCTCGTTGTCCCGGTCCTCCCGCTGACAGCAGGCGTCCACACCGGCGCTGTGCATCAGGTCCAGGCCCCGGTTCAGGGTGTTGAGAAACAGCCGCACATCCCGCACCAGAAAAGTGGGCCGTTTTCGGGGCGGTTTGGCCTGCTCCAGCATAGATTGGACCAGAGCCTCGGTTTTTGCCACCGTCAGGTGGTCAGAGAGGATTTTCCGGGCGGCCTGGCGCTGGAGCTGGGGCTGCTCCAGGGGGAGCAGGGCCCGGGCGTGGCGCTCCGTGCAGCCGCCGTCCCGCAGGTCCCGCAGCACGTCCTCGGGCAGCTTCAGCAGCCGCAGCTTGTTGGCCACAGCCGACTGGCTTTTTCCGATGCGGCGGGCCATCTCCTCCTGGGACAGGTGGTGCTGGGTCATCAGCCGCTCCAGCGCGGCGGCCTCCTCCCAGAAATCCAGATCCCGGCGCTGGAGATTTTCCACCAGGGCCAGCAGGGAGGAGTGCTGGTCGTCGATCTGGAGGGAGATGCAGGGCACCTCCCGCAGACCGGCCAGCCTGGCCGCCCGCAGCCGCCGCTCTCCGGCCACCAGCTCCCACTGATCCCCCCGGCGCCGGACCGTCAGGGGCTGGAGCAGCCCCAAAGAACGGATGGAATCGGCCAGCTCGTCCAGGGCCTCCTGGGAAAAAACCGACCGGGGCTGGTCCGGATTGGGGACGATCTGGTCCACCGGCAGGAACAGCACCCGCGTGCTGTCCAGCATTCCCTTCTTTCGTAATAACTGCATCTGGATACCCCCTTATTCGTTGTCCATACCCATAGCCTACCATATTAAAATGAGAGAAAACGAGGAATCGGTCGAGGTCGAAAAAAATTCCAGGGGGGAGACAGGAGATGACGGGATTCAGTCATTTTGACCAGGGTGTGAATGAAAACTTGCATAATATCAGACTGAATCTTTCAGGACGAAGGGGGAAGAACCGGTAAAATCAAAGAAAAAGACAAAAAGATGTTGCAATTTGAAAAAGATGCGTTATAATAATGAAAGATTTAATTTCGCAAGTTGCAAAAAAGAGTAGAAAAAGGGAGAATTTGCGGAAAAACCTATGGGAAACAGGGTTTCCCATATCAGCCCAAGCAAGTAAAAATCAGCGGGCGGCCGGGTGCCAGTCCCGCAGAAGGAAGGCGATCGTGTTATGAAAAAGAAAAAAGCTCCTCTGGCCCTGTGGATCTTCGTAGGTCTGCTGGCGGGCATCGCGGGAGGTCTGCTCCTGATGCCCCTGGAGAACGGCCTGGACATTGCCAAGGGATATATCAGCCCCTTCGGCACCATTTTCCTCAACCTGCTGAAGTTCATCGTGGTACCCATCGTGATCTTCTCCATCGCGTCCGGCGTCATCTCCATGAAGGACGTGAGCAAGGTGGGCTCCGTGGGCGGCAAGACCGTGGTCTACTATGTATGTACCACCGCCGTGGCCCTGGTTATCGCCCTGGTCCTGGCCAGCGGCGCCAAGAGCATGGGCATCTTCCACACCCTCCAGACCAGCGGCCTGGAGTTCACCCCGCCTGAGGGCCAGAGCCTGATGACCACCTTTGTGAACATCTTCCCCGCCAACGCGGTGGATCCCCTGGTCAAGGCCAACATGCTCCAGGTCATCGTCATCGCCCTGTTCCTGGGCTTCGGCATCCTGATGGCAGGGGAGAAGGGCAAGCTGGCCGGCCAGGTGGTGGACAGCTTCAACGAGGTGTCCATGAAGATCATGGATACGATCATCAAGCTGTCCCCTGTGGGCGTGGCCTGCCTGATCTGCCCCGTCATTGTGGAGAACGGCCCGAACATCATCCGGGACCTGGTGACCGTGCTGGCCGTGGCCTATGTGGGATATATCATCCACGCCGCCCTGGTCTACTCCCTCACCGTCCGGGCCATCGGCGGGGTGTCCCCGCTCCAGTTCTTCAAGGGCATGGCTCCCGCCATTATGATGGCCTTCTCCTCCGCCTCCTCGGTGGGCACCCTGCCCTTCACCATGGAGTGCTCTGAGAAGCTGGGCGCCAAGCGGGAGGTCTCCTCCTTCGTCCTGCCCCTGGGCGCCACCATCAACATGGACGGTACCGCCATCTATCAGGGCGTGTGCGCCGTGTTCATCGCCACCGCCTTCGGCATCGACCTGTCCATCGGCCAGATGATCACCATTGTGCTCACCGCCACCCTGGCCTCCGTGGGCACCGCCGGCGTCCCCGGTGCCGGCCTGGTCATGCTGACCATGGTGCTCCAGTCCGTGAACATCCCCATCGAGGGCATCGCCCTGGTGGCCGGCATCGACCGTGTCTTTGACATGGGCCGCACCGCCGTGAACATCACCGGCGATGCCGCCTGCGCCGTCATCGTCTCCCACCTGGAGGACCGGAAGGCCGTCCGCCAGAGCCGGAACAGCTGAATTCCCCCAAACATCAGAAACACCCTCCGTACCGCGGTACGGAGGGTGTTTTTTCAATGTTACTGATCCTCGTTTTCCAGGAAGTAGGTGGCCTCGCTGTCGGCGGTGGCCAGGGCGAAGGCCAGGGGGTACTTCTGCATGGCCTGGCCCACGGTGCGGTTGTCCTCGGGGCCGGAGAAGCCCATGTGCCAGCGGATGGCCATGGCCTCCTCCCGGGACAGGCGGATGAAGCCGTTGACGATGTACACCGACTTCTCCCCGTGGCCGTAGGGCAGGGGGTCGTCGAAGGTGTAGGTGGGGACGGACTGCCAGCGGCCGTTCTCATCCTTCACGTTGCGGGTGCCCGACTTGTAGCAGCCCACCTTGCACACGTCGTGGAGCAGGGCCACGATGGCGATGGTCTCGTCGCTGTACTCCAGGCCGTAGAGCTCCTGGACCCGGCTGCGCTGGAGGTAGTCCACCAGGCAGTGGTACACGTTCAGGCTGTGCTCGCACAGGCCGCCGGCGTAGGAGCCGTGGTAGCGGGCGGAGGCGGGGGCGGTGAAAAAGTCGCTCTTGTTCTCCAGATAGTTGAGCAGGGCGTCCGCGCCCTCCCGGGTGATGTGTTCTTTAAAGATCTCAATAAATTCCTCTTTGCTGGACATGGTAAGCCTCCATCTGCCCAAAGGGCTTGTTAATAGATCCCGTCCAGGATCTCGATGATATCGCCGATGACGCCCTCCTCACAGGAGCACAGGATCCTGGCCCCCCAGTCCTTCACCTCCGGGGCGCAGTTGGAGGGGGCGAAGGGGATGGCCGAGCAGGCCAGCATGGGGATGTCGTTCTGGTTGTCGCCCACGCAGTAGAGGTGCTCCGGGGCGACCCCCAGCTGCCGGGCCAGGCGGGTCACCATGCCCCCCTTGTTGCTGCCCTTTTCGGTGATCTCCAGATAGACCTGATTGGAGAAGATGGCCTCGTACTTGTGGCCGTAGCGCTCCAGCAGCCAGCGCTGGACCTCCAGCATCTGCCGGTGCTCCTGCTGGAGGATGGCCTTGGTCCAGGGGAGGGGGATGTCCTCGATCCGGCCGCAGCAGGTATAGGAGGTGCCCACCTTCTGCATGTGCAGGTCGGTGATGTAGTTGGGGCGAAAGACGTAGATGTCCTCGCCGTGGTAGGCCTCGAAGCCCACCTGGGGGAAGGCCGCGCAGATGGCCTGAAAATCCTGCCGGGCTTCCCCGTCCAGAAAGGTCTGGAGGAGCAGCTCGTCGGTCTGGAAGTCATACAGCACCGAGCCGTTGGACAGCACCGCCGGGGCGTTGAGGGGGACCAGGTGGACGTAGGGGGAGAAGGTGCGGTGGGCCCGGCCGGTGGCCACGGTGAACCGGCCGCCCTCGCCGGTGAAGTAGTTGATGGCCTCCACGTTGCGGCGGGGGACCTGATAGCTGACGTTGTACAGGGTGTCGTCGAAATCGCTGGCCAGCAGCACACCGTCAAATTTTCCCATGTGAGCACCTCCTTTGCTGCCAAGTCAATTCAAATTCAATTTATTGTATCCCAGGGGCCCGGCCCTTGTCAAGGCGGGGGAGAGGGGGGAAATTCGATAACAAAGAGAAATAAAAAGCCCGTACAATACTTAAAGTACTGTACGGGCCGGGGAAAACAGGGGTTTTTCCTCAGTTCTTGGCCTGGGAGCCGGATGCGGAGGAGCCGGGTTCGGCGCTCTGGGACTGGGAGGAATCGGGGGCGGAGGCGTCGGGCTTGGACGCATCAGGGGCGGCGGAATCGGGGTTGGCCTTGGCGGCGGCCTCCTCGGAGATGGCCTTGCGCAGCACGCCCAGGGCCTCATAGAACTTGGCGGGGTCCAGGGCCTTGAAGGCGTCGGTGGGGGTCAGCTTGGCCTGGTCGATCCACTCCTGCTGCTGCTTGTTCATCCGGTCGGCGATGTAGGAGGAGCGGGCCTGCTCCATGGAGACATTGCCCTCCACGGGGAGACGGAGCACGATGTGGTAGCCGTGGTAGCCCTGGGTGTTCTCCAGGATCTCACTGACCTCGCCCTCGTCCAGACCCAGGGCGGCCTTCTCCACCACGTCCACCATCTTGGTGCCCATCACGGCGTCCTGGCGGGTGCTGGCCAGGTAGCCGTCGGCGGCGGCCAGGGCCCTGTCGGGACCTCTGCCGTCCTCGCTGTGCTCGTTCATCAGCTGGTCGAACTTGGTGATGGGATCGTCGCTGGCCTTGATCTGGGCCAGCAGGTCCTCCATTTTGGCCTTCTGCTTGTCGGCGCTCTCGGGGTCGTTGTCGTCCACCTTCAGCAGGATGTGCTTGAAGAAGTAGCACTTCTGCTCCTCCTCCAGGAAGGAGAGGAGATTGGCGTCGGTGGGATAGCCCTCGCTGTCCTTGCCGAACATCTGCTCCAGGAGCAGGCCGTTGAACTCCTCGCTCTCACACATGGAGATGTACTGCTCCCGGGTGAGGGGGAACTGCCACAGGTAGTGATTGGTGGCCTCCTCCCCGCCCAGCTGGTCGTTCATCTTGGTCAAGGCCTCCTGGAAGGTGGTCTGGAATTCCTGGGGCAGCTCCAGACCGGCCTCCTTGGCCTTCTGGGGCAGCAGGGTGTAGAGAGCGGCGGTCTCCAGGGCGTTGCGCTTCATGCTCTCGGCCATGGTGGCGCCCTCGAAGTCGGAGTCCCAGGGCAGCTCGGCTATGCCCATCTGGCCATAGTACTTGGAGAGATTGTCGGCGTTGAAGGCGATCCAGTAGAGCGCCTGGCTGGCGGTGATCTCCTGGCCGTCGGCCATGGTGGCCACCGGGGTGTCACCGGACAGACCGCTGACGGTGAGGTAGGGGTCGGTGACAGCGGACAGATCCACGGAGTCGGGGACCTGGAAGTCGCTGGCGGGGGTTTTGCTGCAGCCGGCCAGCATGGCCAGAGACATGGCTAGGGCCAGCACAAGAGCGCCTGCGCGTTTGAGTCGTTTCATCATAGAAGTTCCTTTCCAAACGGATTTGATGCGGGTCGTAACAGCCTTGTACTATATCACAGATAGGCGGTATTTTCAATGAGGGAAGTGTGAACAGTGAGGGTTATTTTGCTCCGGGGCCCATGGGGTTTTCTTTGACAGAGGGGCAGAATGGGGGTATGATACATATAAATAATCATACTGCCGCGCAGGGGCGCGGGGAAAGCTGAGAGAGGGGGGAGCGCCATGAGCGCCTCCATTGGAATGATCGGAACAGGAAATATGGGCGGGGCCCTGGCCAGGGCCATCGCCAAAAGCGCGGGACCGGAGGAGCTGCTGCTGACCAATCGGACCCGGGCCAAGGCGGAGAAGCTGGCCGCCCAGCTGGGATGCCGGGTGGGGGAGAACACCCAGGCGGCGGAGCAGTGCCGCCTCATCTTCCTGGGGGTCAAGCCCCAGGGGATGGCCGACCTGCTGGCCCAGCTGGCTCCGGTGCTGAACAAGCGCCGGGACCGTTTCATCCTGGTCAGCATGGCCGCCGGACTGACCTGTCAGAAGCTCCGGGCGCTGGCCGGGGTGGACTGCCCGGTGGCCCGCATTATGCCCAATACCCCCATCGCCATCGGGAAGGGCGTGGTCCAGCTGTGCGGTCTGGACGTGACGGAGGAGGAATTTGGGGAGCTGGAGGCGCTGCTGGCCCCGGCGGGGCTGGTGGACCGGCTCCCGGAGGAGCTGATGGACGCGGCCAGCGCGGTGTCCGGCTGCGGCCCGGCCTTCGCCTATCTCTTTCTGGAGGCGCTGGCGGATGGCGGGGTGGCCTGCGGACTGCCCCGGGACAAGGCCCTGGCCTATGCCGCCCAGATGGCGGCGGGGGCCGCCGGGATGGTGCTGGAGAGCGGAACGCACCCCGGCGCGCTGAAGGACGCGGTGTGCTCCCCCGGCGGCACCACCATCCAGGGGGTCCGGACCCTGGAGGAGCGGGGCTTCCGGGCGGCCGCTATGGATGCGGTGATCGCCGCCTATGACCGGACCCTGGAGCTGCGATAAGCCGCATCCGGCTGCGGTAAAAGCAGATCCGCCGGGAACATCAAAAACCGGGCCTGCAAATCGTAAAAATTAACAGGAGACAAATTCCGCCGCCGGGAGTACAATAAAGGTGTAAAATAAACAGTGCTGCACACACCGGGACGGGTGCCGTCCCGTGTGGATAAATAGTTTCGTTATGAACAGAAAGGACTGATTCCCTATGAACAAGTATCAAGCCGAGTTCTGCCAGATGGTGGGGGAACTCCTGGACAGTAAACAGGTTCGGATGATGGGCCGCTGGTGCCACCACGGCCGGATCACCACCCTGGACCACTCCCTGTTTGTCGCTTATCTCTCCTTCCGGGCCGCCAGAGCACTGGGACTGGATACAGCCGCCGCCACACGGGGCGGACTGCTCCACGACCTGTACCTCTACGACTCCAGGGACAAGAGCGCCCACCCGGGGATGCAGTGCTTTGACCACCCGCGCGCCGCCGCGCGCAATGCGGCCAAGCTGACCGACCTGAGCGAGAAGGAGCGGAACATCATCCTCTCCCACATGTGGCCCCTCGGGGGCGCTCTGCCCCGGTCGAAGGAGGCCGTGCTGGTGGATCTGGTGGATACCTTCTGTGCCAGCCTGGAGCTGACGCGGATCTACCACCCGGGCCGCCTGCGTGAGCGGCTGGGTGTGACCCCTCATCTGGCACCTGCTGCCGGCTGAACCAACATACAGGACCCGCAGACCCCGCTTGGCCTGCGGGTCCTGTTATTGTTTCCGTGAAAAACGGGCAAAATGACGATATCTGGCCTGAATATTGCCTGAAATTATCGGAATGCAAGAATTTGAGGAAATTTCACAGGAAGGGTCAAAATTTTCTCGATATCGTGCTATAATGGGGACGATGGAGATCATGCCCTCAGACGCCGGTGCGCTGGAGACAGCGGTCTCATGTACAGGTAGGGCCGCAGGGCCGATTCAAGAGAAAAATGTGGGGGCCGCATCACGCGCCCCAAAGGAAGGATGTTATTTATGATCGCACATGGTAAGGACCTTAAGGTCTTCACCGGTAACTCCAACCCCAAGCTGGCTGAGGACATCTGCCGGGAGCTGGGAATCCCTCTGGGCAACTCTGAGGTGGGCGCTTTTGCCGACGGCGAGAACTTCGCCTCCATCTATGAGACTGTCCGCGGCTCCGACGTGTTCGTGGTCCAGTCCACCTGCTCTTTTGTCAAGGACGGCAAGTCGGGTACCGTCAACGACTCCCTGATGGAAATGCTCATCATGATCGACGCCCTGAAGCGCGCCTCCGCCGGCCGCATCACCGCTGTGGTGCCCTATTTCGGCTATGCCCGCCAGGACCGCAAGACCAAGCCCCGCGATCCCATCTCCGCCAAGCTGGTGGCCAACCTGATCACCTGCGCCGGCGCTGACCGCGTGCTGACCATGGACCTGCACGCCAACCAGATCCAGGGCTTTTTCGACATCCCCCTGGACAACCTGCTGGGCTCTCCCATTTTCGTGGATCACTTTATGAAGAAGTTCGCCGACTGCCATGACGAGACCATGGTGGTCTCCCCCGACGTGGGCTCCGTGGCCCGCGCCCGCGCCTTCGCCCAGAAGCTGGGCATGCCCATGGCCATCGTGGACAAGCGCCGCCAGAAGGCCAACTCCTCCGAGGTCATGAACATCATCGGCGACGTGAAGGGCAAGCACGTCATCCTCCTGGACGACATGGTGGATACCGGCGGATCCCTGTGCCACGCCGCTCAGGCCCTGGTGGAGATCGGCGGCGCCAAGGACGTCACCGCCTGCGCCTCCCACGGCGTCCTGTCCGGTCCCGCCATCCAGCGCATCAACGACAGCGTGCTGGACGAGGTGGTGTTCCTGAACACCATCCCCCCCAAGACCGGCGTCCAGTGCGACAAGATCAAATACATCTCCGTGGCGCACATGTTCTCCGAGGCCATCAGCCACATCTACATGGAGACCTCCGTGTCCCCTCTGTTCCTGTAAGCCTCCAAAGCTCTGATCGGTTGGGGCGGGTACTGGGTACCCGCCCCTCTTTAAATTCCTTTGAAAAGGGAGGACCGCGATATGCTCTTTCAGAAAAATTCCGGCGGGGCCGCCTGGCTGCTGGTCTGCCTGGGCAACCCCGGGGACCAGTACGAAAATACCCGCCACAATGTGGGCTATATGGTGGCCGACGAGATCGGCCGGCGCCAGGACCTGCCCATCCAGAAGCTGAAATTCAAGGCCCTGACCAACCTGATGACCATTTCCGGGGAAAAGGTACTGGTGATGAAGCCGGTGACCTATATGAACCTGTCCGGTGAGGCGGTGCGCCAGG
>JAHHSD010000048.1 GCA_020025425.1 Oscillospiraceae bacterium | reverse complement strand
CCTCCCACACATACTGCTTGCCGCAGCAGCACCGGGCCAGGATGCACATGGCATCTGCATCGCCCTCGTTGACCGCTTCCAAAAGCAGCTCGCGGCCCTCGTGGCCCTTCTGGAGCCGCTCATTGTAGTAGATGTACTGGAGCGCCTGCTCCACCTTGTCGCTGAATACCTTTCCCATAGATGCTCGCCTCTTTTTCTCTTATTTGATGACCTTGCGGGTCACATCCTTCCACTCCCGCCATTCGGGCGAGAATCGGCCGTCATAAAATGCCAAAAACCATTCCTCCGCCTGGCGGTTGGTGCATTTGTTCTCATAAAAGCGGAGCACTCCGTCCTTGAGCCGACTGACTGTCACGGTGCAGCGGCCGTCCATTTTGTTGCCGGTCTGCAGGGTCATCAGCAGGAAACCGCCCGTCCTGACATAGGTCGCCGTCCGATAGGTCTGGTCCGCGACGCCGTCGGCCGCCAGCTGCACGTCCTCCCGGGTGAAGGTGCTGTGGTGCTGCACCACGCCCTCCATGGAGACCAGCTGCAGCTCGCCGGGGTGGAGCTTGCCCGGGCCGTCGTTCTGGCCGCCCCGGGCGCTGAGGTTCAGATCAATGGACCCCCACTGCTCCAGCAGGCCCATCTCCCACTGCTCCGGCTCGTCGATCCTGCCGGCCGCCCAGGCCATCAGGACCCGGATGGTCTCCTTGTCGCTGTGGGTCCAGCGGGCCAGTCCCCGCCTGGGGGTATCCCGGGTGGCCCCGGGGACATACTCCTCCAGCACCAGCTGGGTCCCCTCCTCCTTGTCCGGATAACACCACATGGCGTTGTACTCCACTCCCTGGAAGGGGAAGGGCTTGCCGGAGGTCAGGGCCAGACCCTTCTCCCGATACTCACCCTCCAGAATATCCCGGAGGACACGCTCATCCACCCGGGAGGTAGCGCTGATTTCGTAGGAGGAGAGGATCACCCACTGCTCCCGCTCGGGCGGATTCTGGAAGTCCTTGAGCTGGGCCTCCCCCTGGCGGCGGCGGTACTCCCGCTCCCGGTTCTCCTTCTCCTCGTCGGAGACACCGCGGAAGCCGGACATCTCTCCGTAATCCCCAAAGTACGCATAGGGCGCCCGGAGCTTCAGGCAGTCCATGATCATGGGCAGCTCGTTGGGGTCCTTCACATCACTGTACATGACCTGATTTCGGTCATCCACGATGTACAGCTCCACCACACGGGAGGTGGTGGTCTTGTTGCCGTGGTGATGCATCACGATCTCGTCCCGTCCAAAGACACCCCGGATGCGGGGAATGTAGCTGGCGTGGTCGCCCAGCACCCAATCCTTGCCCACCATCACCCGGCCAAAGGTGATGCCGTTCTCCTGGAGATCCCTGTCCACCGCGGCAAACAGCTCCGCCACAGGCGGGGCCTCATCCGGAAAGGGCAGCTGGGAGCGGATGGAGTCAGCCAGCACGCTTTTCTCCGGGAAAAAGCTGTCCCGCACAGCGGTAAAGCACAGGAACAGGCCCAGCAGCAGGAGGAAGCCTCCCACCACCAGAAGGCCGATCTGCTCAATCTGATCCCGATCCTGTATCAGCTGGTGCGTATAGCCGTACCATATGACCCACAGCATCCCGCCGCCCAGAATCCCGGAGCCCAGTCCCCAGGCCATGTATTTCAGCGAGCCCCGGGTCCGGGCCAGGCAGTAGCCGCCCTCCGGCATGCCGGGGTGTTTCTTTTTCTGGTATTTGGCAAACAGCACCACCAGCGGGATGCCGAACAAAGGACTGAGCAGAACGCTCAGCACAATGCCTGCGAGCACATAGGCCAAAATATTCCATGGCCATTTCAGCAAAGGCCCTCTGTCTTTCTTTTCAGCGTCCATTCTTCCACCTCTCGACATTTTGTTTGGTTTACTATACCACTTCTGTTCCAAATGAGTCAATTCATTCTCCCTGATTTCTCCATTTTTACCAACCGGCTGAACGGCTTCCTCTCAGGCGCAAAAAAAGGGGGGAACCCATCAGTTTCTGACGGGTTCCCCCTCTAAAGACATCCAAACCGGTTGGTTCCAGATTAAAATTCCAGACCGCAGGGGTCCTCCACTGTGATGGAGTACTTCTCCAGCAGCCGCACCGGGTGGTAGGACAGCTTGCTGCTGCGCAGCCCCAGGTCGCCGGCGTCGTCCTCCCGGTTGATAAACTCCACGCCGTCCACGGCAAACTGCTGGGCCGCCTGGGCCACCAGCATCTGATAGCCCCCCTGGAAGTCCCGCTGGGCCTTCTCGATGTGGGTGAACATGGTGTCCCCCACGATCTCGTTGATAGAGAAGCCCACGATCTGGCCCTCGGCGGTCAGCATCCCGCCCAGGAATCCGTACTCCTCCCAGTGGTCCAGCACCTCCCGGGTCTTGGCCAGATCCTCGTGGAAGGAGGCGGCCGCCTTGTCCCGGCCGGCGGCGTACCGGTCCAAAAACTCCTTCAGCGCCGGGGCGTCCTCCTGCCCGAAGGGGCGGAAGGACCAGTTCCCATAAGTTTTCAGGAACTTGTTCACATGGTTGCGCTGTCCGCTGAGCTTCCTGCCCTTGAAGTACTTCAAGTCCTCCGCCCGGTACAGGTAGTCGAAGCCGTCCCGGTTGGCCACGGCCACACAGGCCCGGCCGATCCCCTCATCCATGAGCTGGCGCATCTCCTCCTCGGGCACGGGGTAAAAGGAGATGGGCATATTGTGCCGACAGCAGTACTCCGCGATTCGCCCGATCTTGGCCCGCAATTCCCCGGGGCCCAGGGGCAGGGGGAAGGTCTCCCCCATCTCAGGGACCCCTACCTTGAAGTAGAGGTCGCCCTCGCACAGGGCGTACTCCGTGTGGTACATCTCCCGCCAGATCATGGCGGTGCCCAGGGTGGCGTCACAGATCCGGGCGCGGTTATAGGAAAAATAGTTCCGCAGTCTGGGGATATCCTCCAGACCCAGCGGTTTGAATTCTAGCATAGATTGGTCCTCTTTTATCTTGGGTATGGTTCTAGTGTGTCTCCTGAAGTGGGCCAAAATACCAGCCGGTCACGCCCTTTTTCTTGCAGAGCGCCCCCTCACTGGTCCGCTCCACCAGGGCCAGCCGATCCCCCTTTTCCACAGGCAGGCGGTAATCGGTGGAATCCTCGCACCACAGACCCTTCTCGTCCCGGTGAAGGTAGCTGTTCAGGATCTTCAGCTCCCGCCCGGTCTCCACATGGCGGCACAGGGACAGCTCCTCCCCCGGCTCCAGCAGCTCCAGGGCGCTGCGGCCCCAGCGCACATTGACCGAGTCCGCGGACGGGGCCTGATCCTCCAGCGCCACCACCACAGGCAGGCCGTCATAGGCCTTGCAGATAAACCGGTCAGAGCTCTCCTCGGGGATGATAAGGGCGTTGAGCTGGCCGTCCAGCTTCAGCACGCAGCCGCCGTCAATGGAAATGATCTTCCGCTCCCGGTCGATGATGGGGGCGGCGCAGGGGATGTCCGGGTGGTACAGGGTGACAGGCCAGTGGCCCACGATCACATACTTGTCGAAGGAGTGGCCCTGGCCCATGAAATCGTCGTTTTTCATGCAGCGCCAGCCGTCCAGCTCCTCCATCCGGTCCAGCCGGGGGACGCCGCCGTGGACGAACACCAGGTGCCCAGTCTCCAGCACGATGGGCAGCTCCCGCAGCCAGGCCCAGATCTCCGAATAATTTTCCCGCAGTGCGGCCCGGAAGGCGGGCAGATCCATCCAGTCCTCAAAGCCCATCTCGTCGGCCAGCTGACGCAGCAGGCTCTCGGGATGCTTTGGGAGGAAGCTGGTGAAAAAGCCCCTGTCCCAGGCGTCGTTCTCAAAAAAGCGGAGCACATAGCCGTCGCAGTTTCCGCACAGGGGATAGACGGTGTGAGTCCTGCACAGCTCCATCACATACCGGAGCAGAGCCAGGCTGTCCGGCCCCTTTTCCAAAATATCGCCCACCAGCACCAGGATATCCTGTTGGGTAAAGCGGATCTTCTCCAGCAGGCCCTTGAAAAACGCCAGGTTGCCGTGGATATCGCTGACCGCGATGATCCGCCGCCCCGGCTCGAACCGGGGACGGATGATCCGGGTGGGGACGATCACCGGCTTTCTCGTGTCGGTATACGGCCCGCGCTGGGGCCGATCCGTCTGTTCCATGCCGCTTACCCGCGGTGCAGGACGGCCTCCAGGGCCACCCAGCCGTTCTTCTCCCGGCGGTTGGTGACCGTCAGGCCGTTCTTCTCCAGGGCGGCGGCCACCTCGTCGGCCCGGGTGTCAATGATGCCGGAGCACAGGAACAGTCCGTCCTCCGCCAGCAGGGCGGGCACCTGGGCGGACAGGGGGATGATCACATCGGCCACAATGTTGGCCAGCACCAACTGGTACTTCTTTTGCGCCAGATCATCGGCCAGGGCCTGGTCAGCGATCACGTTTCCGGCCTGGACGTGGTAGCGGTCCCTGCCGATGCCGTTGAGGGCGGCATTCTCATAGGCCACGTCCACCGCCTTGGGGTCGATGTCCACCGCCTCGGCGTGGCGGGCACCCAGGCACAGGGCGGCAATGGACAAAATGCCGCTGCCGCAGCCCAGATCCAGCACATCCCGGCCGGGGACGGTGTGGGCCTCCACGCCCTCCAGGCACAGCTGGGTGGAGGCGTGAGAGCCGGTGCCGAAGGTGAGGCCCGGATTCAGGTACAGGGGGCAGCGGTTGTCGGGGACGGCCTTGTCCCGCTCCCACTCGGGGACCACATAGAGCCGGTCGCCGATGCTCAGGGGCTTATAGTACTTCTGCCAGCTGTACGCCCAGTCGTTGTCACTGAGGGGGGCGGTGGTGTACTCACAGCCCAGGTTCTCGGTGTACTGCTGGAGCTGCTTGTGTCCGTCCTCGTCGTCGGTGACGTAGAACTTCACCCGGGTGACCCCCTTCATCCGATCCAGCAGCTCCTGGTCCACATAGTCCCAGTACTGGCGGTTCTCCTCCAGAAAGCGGAGGAAATCAGCCTCGTCCTCGATGACCAGACCGGTCATTCCGGCGGCGATCAGCTTGGCAGACACCTCTTCCAGTTTATCGGGGGTGGTGGGGACCGCCACCTCCAGCCATTTGATTTCATCCATCTTAGTTTCCTCCGGTCAGTTTGGTCAAAGGGGCACTCAGCGTGTGCTGCCCATGTAGAACAGGGCCAGAGTGCCCGGTCCGGAGTGGGCGCCGATCACAGGGCCCACATAGTTGATCTCGATATGTTCCGTGCCGAAGCGGTCGCGGACCATCTGGGCCACCGTCTCCGCGTCCTCCCGGCAGTCGCCGTGGCTGATGAACACCGTCTGGTTCTTGGGATCATAGGCGGTCTGCTCCATCTTATCCACCAGGCTCTTCAGAGAGGCCCCGCGGCCGCGGGCCTTACCGATGTTGATGAGGTGGCCCTCGTCATCCACGTGGAGCACCGGCTTGATCTGGAGCATGGAGCCCACCATGGCGGTGGCGGCAGAGATCCGGCCGCCGCGCTTGAGGAACATCAGGTCGTCCACCGTGAACTGGTGGCACAGGTGGAGCTTGTTCTCCTCCACCCAGTCCCGTACCTCCTCGATGGTCTTTCCCTTCTTCTGCTCCTGGGCCGCCATATAGACCAGCAGGCCCTGGCCCAGCGAGGCGCACAGGGTGTCCACGGTATAGAGCTTGCGCTGGGGATACTTCTCCCGCAGCTCCTCCACAGCCAGGCAGGAGGACTGGTAGGTGCAGGACAGCCCCGAGGAGAAGGCCAGCACCAGCACGTCCTGTCCCGCCTCCAGCAGAGGCTCCAGGCTCTGGGTATAGTCAGCCAGATTCAGCGCAGCCGTGGTGGCCACATCCCCGCTGCGCAGCATCTCGTAAAAAGCGTGGGGGTCCATCTCCCGGTTGTCCGGGTAGTTGGAATAGGTCTTGTCGTGGATGGTGAAATGCAGGGGGAGCACCTGGATGCCCAGCTCCTGGACCATTTCCGCAGATAAGTCAGCGGAGGAATCGGTTAAAATAATAAATTCTGACATAATAATACCTCATATCCTTCAAACTGATTGATCCTGTCTCAGACCATTGGATCACTTTTTCTTCTTGGAGCTTCCCTCTTCCGGGGGCTGTAAAATATCCAGGATCCGGGCGCAGGCCATCTGGTTGGCGTAGCTGCGCAGAGCCAGATCCAGGGCCATCTTGGCCAGGTCCTCCCGGTCGGCCTCCTCGTCCAGCGCCTGTGCAGTCTCATTGAGGGCCCGGTCCAGCGCCTGACAGAAGCAGCTGTACAGCTGCTCCGGGTCGCTGTTCCGCTCCTGACCGGCCGCCAGCAGCACCCCCACATCCCGGACGGACAGCACCTTTTTCAGCGCACACACCGCCGTCAGGTAGCCCAGATGGGTGGGGCCATAGCGTTTTCCCTCGGCCCGGGGCACCAGTCCGTCCTTGATGTAATTATTCACCATGGCAGAGGTGAGCCCCTCCCCCTCATCAAAGCGGATCAGCTGCCGGGGCATAAAGGAGATGATCTGGTCCATGTAGAGGGCGATATCAGGCAGCTGCTCCCACTCCACCGGCCGTTCATGCTCCATACGCTGTTTCAGATCCAGAAGCTCTTCCATTCAGATCGTCTCCCTTCTGTTTTATAGCATCATACTTGATATGCTATCATGTTATCCGGCAAATTGCAAAGCTTATTTGCCCTCCATCCACTGGCGCAGACGCTCCAGGGCCTGCTTGTGATCCCGGGAGCGCAGACCGGGGAAGGCCCGGAGCATACGCCGCTGGCCAAAGCTCCTGTGGTTCAGGACCTCCTCCAGACGGGCGCGCAGCTCGTCCAGCTCCTCCTGGCGCTGGTCCCGGCGCTCCTGCCGGCGCTGGATCCTCTCGTCCCGGACGCTCTCTTCATGGAGTGCCAGTTCCTCACGCAGGTCGGTGAGTTTCTCCTGCACGTCCTCCCGGCGCTGGACCAGGTCCTCCTTCAGGTCATCCAGGTCCTCCTGGAGCTCCTCCCGGCGCTGGGCAATCTCCACCTTCAGGCCGGCACCCAGCTGAACGGCGTCCAGCGCCTTTTCGGCCAGATTGCCGCCCAGCTCATCGGACAGCTCCCGCACACGCCCGGCCAGCTCCTCGATCTGGGAGAGCTGCCGGTTCATCTTGGTGATGGTGCGCACGGTGGCAACCAGGTCCACCAGCATGACTGCGCTCATCAGCCCCAGGAACACCATGCCCAGGGTGTGGGGGATGAGACCGATGAGCCACAGAATGGTGGGGTGCAGGAAATACACCACGAACATGCAGGCAAAGCCCCACATGATGGAGAATTTGAGACAGATATATCCCTTCAGATTGAAGGGCTCGTCGCTGTAATCCCACCACTGCTGGTGAAACAGCTTCTCCAGCACGATGCCGGTGAGCAGCTCCAGAGCAGAGGTCAGGACCATAGAGCCAACAAAGAGCACCAGCTTATTCTCCTGAAGCGGAGTCAGACAGGTCAGGACGATCAGCGCCCCGAATCCATAGATGGGGCAGACGGGGCCGTTGAGGAAGCCGCGGTTCACAAAGTAACCGTGATTCACCGACACAAAGCACACCTCGGCGCACCAGCCCAGAAACGCGTACACAAAAAACAGCCAAAAAATCAGGTACATGATTCCCTCCGATTCCAGATACATTGCTCCTGCTGCTCTTAATTTTTAAGATATAATTATATATGTTTTCTGCGAAAAAGTCCAGAAGTTTCCGGTAGAAAACAGAGTCTCCATCCAGTTTTCCACTTCTGTCATCAAAAAATACAGACCGCGCGCCCGGCCGGAGGGCCGGGACGCGCGGTCGTTTCCTGGTTCAAATTAAGGCGTCTGATCTGCCCGCTCAGTGGTTCAGAACACGCACGCGGATAATGCCGTCGATCCCGCGCAGGGCACGCACCGACTCATCCGAGACGCGGGTGTTCACGTCCACGATGGTGTAGGCGTAGTCCTTTCTGGACTTGTTGGTCAGGTTCTCCACGTTGATGCCGTCGTTGGACAGCACGGTGGTGATCTTGGTCAGCATGGCGGGGATGTTCTTGTGGATGATGCACAGACGGGCGATGCCGCTCCACTCCTGGCTCAGGTTGGGCATGTTGACGGAGTTCTTGATGTTGCCGTTGACCAGATAGTCCTCCAGCTGCCGCACCGCCATCACGGCGCAGTTCTCCTCGCTCTCGGGAGTGGAGGCGCCCAGGTGGGGCATGGGGATCACGTTGGGGGCGGAGGCGATCTTGTTGTTGGGGAAGTCGGTGACGTAGCGGGCCACCCGGCCGGACTCCAGAGCGGCGATCATATCGTCGTCGCACACCAGCTCGCCCCGGGCCAGATTCAGGATGCGCACCTGGCCCTTCATCTTGGCAATGGCCTCGGCGTTGATGTAGTCCTTGTTGTCCTTGGTGTAGGGGATGTGGAGGGTGACATAGTCGGCTGCCTTGTAGAGCTCGTCCACATTCTTCACCACATGGACGTGGCGGTCCAGCCGCAGGGCGGCGTCCACAGACAGGAAGGGGTCGTAGCCGTAGACGTCCATCCCCAGCTCCAGGGCCGCGTTGGCCACCAGGGCGCCGATGGCGCCCAGGCCGATGACGCCCAGGGTCTTGCGGTAGAGCTCGGGACCGGCAAAGGCCGCCTTGCCCTTCTCCACCACGTCAGCCACCTCCACATCGGGGGTGCTGACCTGCTCACGGACCCAGTTGGAGGCACCCACGATGTCCCGGGAGGCCACCAGCATGGCGGCCACCACCAGCTCCTTCACCGCATTGGCGTTGGCGCCGGGGGTGTTGAACACCACGATGCCGCTCTCGGAGCAGCGGTCGATGGGGATGTTGTTGGTGCCGGCACCGGCGCGGGCAATGGCCCGCAGGGCGTCGGGGAACTGGTAATCGTGGAGCTTGGCGGACCGGACCAGGATGCCGTCCTCATTCTCCACCTCATTGCCCACCTGGAACCGGCCCTGGTCCAACATGGACAGGCCGGCGGCGGCGATCTTGTTCATGGTTTTGATGCGGTACATATTAAAAATTACCTCTATTCTCTTTCATTGGACCGGCTCAGTTGTTCCGGTCAAAGGCCTTGATGAAGTCGCACAGCTTCTCCACGCCCTCCACAGGCATGGCGTTGTAGATGGAAGCGCGCATACCACCGGTCTTGCGGTGGCCCTTCAGGTTGACAAAGCCGGCAGCGGAGGCCTCGGCCACAAACTTGGCGTCCAGCTCCTCATTTCCGGTGCGGAAGGTGACGTTCATGCCGGAGCGGGAACCGGGCTGGGCGTGGCAGTGGAACAGCTTGGTCTGATCCAGGGTGTCGTACAGCATGCCGGAGCGCAGGTCGCGCAGCTTCTGCATGCCCTCCAGGCCTCCCTGCTCCGCCACCCAGTCCAGGGTCAGGCCCAGCATGTAGATGCACCAGCAGGGCGGGGTGTTGTACATGGAGTCCTTCTCGATCATGGGCTTGTAGTCCATCATCACGGGAGTATAGGGCAGGGCATGGCCGGCCAGCTCCTCCTTGATGATGACCACGGTCAGTCCGGCAGGGGCCATGTTCTTCTGGGCGCCGGCGTAGATGATGCCGTACTTGGACACATCCACCGGGCGGGAGAGGATGTCAGAGGACATGTCGCAGACCAGAGGCACGCTGCCCGTCTCGGGGACATACTGCCACTCGGTGCCGTAGATGGTGTTGTTGGCGCAGTAATAGAAATAGCTGGCCTCGGGGTCCAGCTCCAGCTCCTCCTGGGCGGGAATGCGGCTGTGGTTGCAGTCCTCGGTGGAGGCGGCCACATGGATCTTGCCGTACTTGGCGGCCTCCTTATAGGCCAGGTTGGAGAAATTGCCGGTGATGGCGTAGTCGGCTTTTCCGGTATTTCCAATCAGATTCAGAGGGATGGCAGAGAATTGACCGGTGGCGCCGGTCTGGAGAAAGAGGATCTTATAGCCCTCGGGTATATTCATCAGACGGCGGAGCTTCTCTTGTGTCTCATCAAAAATCTGCTGGAACACCTTTGAGCGGTGACTCATCTCCATCACTGACATGCCGGACCCCCGGTAGTTGGTGATCTCTGAGCCGGCACGCTCCAAAGCAGAGAGGGGAAGCATAGACGGGCCCGCGGAGAAATTGTAAACACGTTGTTCGCTCATAGGTCAGAGCTCCTTTCAAAATATAATCCAACTGATGTATCTGCCCTGATACAGTATACCTTTCGGAACTGGGCTCACAGCCGGTACCCCAGGTCGGTCAGCATCCGGATATCCTCCCGGATCCCGGTGCCGCCTGTGGTCAGCATACCGCCGGTGATGGCGGCGTTTGCGCCGGAACGGAACAGAATCTCTCCCCCGTCCGGGAACCGGCTTCTGCCCGCCGCAATGCGGATGCAGGCCTCCGGGTTGAGATACCGGAAGATGGCCACAGCCCGCCGCACCTCATCCTGTCCCAGGGGCTCCGCCCCGGCAAGGGGGGTGCCCGGGATGGGACTGAGCATGTTCAGCGGAATGGAGTCCACCTCCAGCCCGGCCAGGGTCAGCGCCATATCGAACCGGTCCTCCCAGCTCTCGCCCATCCCCAGGATCACACCGGAGCAGACCTGAAGTCCGGCCTGCTTGGCCCGGTGGATGTTGTCCACCTCGTCCTGATAGGTGTGGGTGCTGCAAACCTTGGGAAAAAACCGCCTGGAGGTCTCCAGATTGGCGTGACAGCGGACTGCGCCCGCCTGGCGCATTTTGCGGAACTCCTCCACGGTCTGCAAGCCGTGGGAGGCACACACCTCCAGATCGCACTCCCTGGCCAGGGCCCGGTAAGCCTCCAGCGCCCACTCCAGGTCCTCCCCGTGCAGGCCGCGGCCTGAGGTCACCAGGGAGAAGCGGCGCAAACCGGCGGCCTGGGTCTTTCGCCCCGCCTCCAGGATATGCTCCAGGGGCTCAAAGGTGTGCGGCCGGATCTGGGTGTGGTAGTGTCCGGACTGGGCACAGAAGTGACAGTCCTCGCTGCAGGAGCCGCAGCGCCCGTTATAAAGCGCACACAGATCGGCGTCCCACCCGCACAGCTGCCGGCGGATCTCATCTGCACCCTGACACAGGTCCTCCAGATCGAGCTCCAGCAGCTGCTCCAGGTCGTCCTCCCGTCCCAGCCGATGGCCGGCCAGCACCCGTTCCACAAAGCGATTCACAGAAAACCCCTCCATTGTAAACTTTATATTTAATCAGTTTACAACTCCGGAGATCATCTGTCAACCATAGCAAACCAAAGGTTTACTATTCCGAACGGATTTACTGCCTTAAAGTAAATACATCATGTCAGCTATTATAATAAAGGTGCGTTCCTGTGTCAATCTTCGTTTCGTCTGCAAAAAGTATTGATTTCTTGCACAATTTTCCTGTCATCGCATAACATCCTTCATCTCTCCCCGCACGTCCCTCAATTCTTCCGTTTTCCCCTGTTTTATAGACCATATGCACAATTTCCTGCATTTTTTCACATGGTATCCGCCCGTCCCACCGCAAAATTTTCTCCGACGATCCCCCTGCGTTTCCCCCTCCTGCCCCAATCAGCGCTCTCCGCGCCGGTATTTTCAATTTCTTTTGAAAATATGCTTCATTTCTCTTGACATTTCGGCTTTCTATTGATAAAATTTCAGAGCCGCTTTGAGTAGGACGCCGTACACACGGCGGAACAAGCGGAGCAATCCCCCCTACGACAGCGAGCCCGTAATAAAGGAGTTGAAAACTACTATGAACGCTATTATCGTGACCGGCGGCAAGCAGTACAAGGTGGCTGAGGGCGATGTCCTCTTCATCGAGAAGCTGGAGGCCGAGGCCGGTGAGACCGTCACCTTCGACCAGGTTCTGGCCGTGCTGGACGGCGACAAGGCTACCTTCGGCGCCCCCGTGGTGAACGGCGCTTCCGTCACCGCTACCGTGGTGAAGAACGGCAAGGGCAAGAAGGTCCGCATCTTCAAGTACAATCCTAAGAAGGGTTACCGCAAGCGTCAGGGCCATCGTCAGCCCTACACTAAGGTGCAGATCGGCGCTATCAATGCCTGATGACCACCGTAACCTTTCACTCTGAGGGCGACCGCATCGTGGGATTTCAGGTTCAGGGCCACAGCGGATACGCTCCCGAGGGAGCGGACATCGTCTGTGCCGCCGTCACCAGCGCCGTGCGCCTGGTAGACTGCGCCATCAACGATGTGCTGGGGCTGGAGGCCTCGGTCAAAGTCCGTGAGCAGGATGCGTTTATCTCCCTCAAGCTCCCCAGTGTCCTGGGTGAATCTGCCGAGAGCACCTGCCAGACCATTCTGGCCGCGCTCATGGTCCACTTTGTCCAGTTGAACGAGGAGTACCCTGAACATATTTCTGTCTTGGAGGTGTAAGACAATGCTGAATATCGGTTTACAGTTTTTCGCCCATAAAAAGGGCGTTGGCTCCACCCGCAACGGCCGTGATTCCGAGTCCAAGCGCCTTGGCGTGAAGCGCGGCGACGGTCAGTTCGTGCTGGCCGGCAACATCCTGGTCCGTCAGCGCGGCACCCACATCCACCCCGGTGTCAATGTGGGCAAGGGCAAGGACGATACCCTGTTCGCCCTGAAGGACGGTCAGGTCAAGTTCGAGCGCCTGGGTAAGGACCGCAAGCAGGTCTCTATCGTGGAGATCGCTCAGTAATTGATTGCTGAATCACGAGCCGCAAACGGACATTCGTTTGCGGCTCGTCTTATCTGTACCTTTGGATGGACGGGTCCCTCCCGTCCCCTGATTTTAATGAAATGGAGGTGCCCCAGATGGCAGCACCCTTTGTAGACACCGCAAGGATCACCGTTCGCTCCGGAAACGGCGGCAACGGCGTGGTCGCCTTCCATCGGGAAAAATATGTGGCCGCAGGCGGCCCGGACGGCGGAGACGGCGGCCGGGGCGGCAATGTTGTGATCACCATTGACGACAACATGTCCACCCTGATGGATTTCCGCTATAAGCGCAAGTATGTGGCCGGCAACGGCATGGACGGTCAGGGCAAGCGCTGCACCGGCAAGGACGGCGTGGATATGGTCATCCGGGTCCCCCGCGGCACCATTATCCGGGACGCCGAGACACGCGAGATCATTCAGGACATGTCCGAGGACAAGCCCTTTGTGCTCTGCAAGGGCGGCCGGGGCGGCTGGGGCAACAAGCACTTTGCCACTCCCACCC
>JAHHSD010000047.1 GCA_020025425.1 Oscillospiraceae bacterium | reverse complement strand
TCCAGACCCACCTGCGCTGGCCCGAGCAGAAGCGGGTGTTCTCCATGATCCCCGCCCTGAAAAACGCCGAGTACATCCGCTACGGCGTGATGCACCGGAATACCTTCCTGGACTCCCCCCGGCTGCTGGACCGGTATTACCGGGTCCGTGGCCAGGAGCGGATCATGTTCGCCGGGCAGATCACAGGCGTGGAGGGCTATGTGGAGTCCACCGCCTCGGGCTGCCTGGCGGCGCTGGAGCTTGCCCGCCGCCTGACCGGCAAGGCGCCGGTGGACTTCCCCCGGGAGACCGCCATGGGCGCCCTGTCCCTCTACATCAGCGACGAGAGCGTGGTCAACTTCCAGCCCATGAATATCAACTTCGGCCTGATCCCTCAGCTGGGCTATCGGGTCAAGGGAAAGCGGAACAAAAACGCCGAGATCTCCAAGCGCGCCCTGGAGCAGCTGGACGCCCTGGATCTGGAGTAAGTCCGGCACACGGCGGGCCGGCTTTTAGAAGAAAGAAGGAGCTTATATGAAAATTATCGTAGACGCTATGGGCGGGGACAACGCCCCCAAGGCTCCGGTCCTGGGTGCGCTCCAGGCCAACAAGGAATACGGGACCCAGGTGATCCTGGTGGGCCGGGGGGAGGAGATCCTCCAGGTGATGAAGGACAACGGGGTGGAGCAGCTGCCTGCCGGCATCGAGATCGCCCATGCCAGCCAGGTGATCGAGATGTGCGACGACCCCGCCTTTGCCTTCCGGGAGAAGAAGGACTCCTCCCTGACGGTGGGGCTGGAGCTGCTGAAAAAGGGGGATGGAGACGCCTTCGTCTCCGCCGGCTCCACCGGCGCCCTGCTGTCCGGCGCCACCCTGGTGACCAAGCGGATCAAGGGCATCCGCCGGGCCGCCCTGGCCCCGGTGGTCCCCACCGGCAACGGCGGCGCTGTGCTCATCGACTGCGGCGCCAACGTGAAGTGCCCCCCGGAGTACCTCCTCCAGTTCGCCTTTATGGGCAGCTACTACGCCCAGAAGGTGCTGGGCCGGGAGAACCCCAAGGTGGGCCTGCTCAACAACGGTGTGGAGCCCTCCAAGGGCACCGACCTCCAGGTGGAGGTCTACCCCCTGCTGCAAAAGGCGGCGGAGAACGGCCGGATCAACTTTGTGGGCAACGTGGAGGCCCGGGAGGCCGTGGAGGGCGCGGTGGACGTCATCGTGGCCGACGGCTATTCCGGAAACATCTTCCTGAAAACCATGGAGGGCACCGGCATGTTCCTGGCCCGGGAGATGAAAAAGATGTTCAAGAAGAACTTCGTCACCAAGCTGGCCGCCGTGCTGGTGTCCGGCGGGCTGAAAAACTTCAAGAAGCTGATGGACTCCGGCGAGGTGGGCGGGACCGCCCTGCTGGGCATCTCCAAGCCGGTCATCAAGGCCCACGGCTCCTCCAATGACTACGCCATGAAAAATGCCATCCGTCAGGCGGCGTCCTTTGCCGCCTCCGGGCTGATCGAGGACATCACCGCCCACATCGAGGAAATGCGTCTTCCGGCCGCGCCCAAGGAGTAAACAGATTTTAACGGGAATTGCATAATGCCTATTGACAGCCGGACAGATTGTGCATATAGTAGTGGAAGAAAATCTGTGCCCCGGCACATCGGAAGGAGCAGTATGCTATGATTTTTGAGAAGCTAAGCGCACTGATCGCTGAGCAGTTCAATGTGGATGAGGACAGCATCACCATGGACACCTCTTTTGAGGACGACCTGAATGCTGATTCTGTGGATATCGTGGACCTGTCCATGGCCCTGGAAGAGGAGTTCGGCATTGACGAGCTGGGCGAGGAAGAGGCCACCGCCATCACAACTGTGGGCGACCTGGTCCGTCTGCTGCAGAGCCGTCTCGACTAACAGAACGGTTGAAAAAACAAAGCTCCGCCGTTCCCGGCGGAGCTTTGCGTTGATTGAGGAGAATTGACATGAATACGCTGGAGGAAAAATTGGAATACGAGTTCCGGGACCCCTCCCTGCTGGAGAATGCGCTGACGCACAGCTCCTGTGCCAACGAGAGCCGGGGAAAGCTTCAGAGCAATGAGCGGCTGGAGTTTTTGGGCGATTCCATTCTGGGCATGGTGGTGGCGGAGCACCTGTACCGCAACCACCCCGACCTGCCCGAGGGTGAGCTGACCCGCACCCGCGCCGCGCTGGTCTGCGAGGAGAGCCTGGTGGAGGTGGCCGAGGCCCTGGGCCTGGGCGAGTACCTGAAGCTGGGCAAGGGCGAGGAGAGCGGCGGCGGCCGTCACCGTCCCTCCATCCGGGCGGACGCCGTGGAGGCCGTGCTGGCGGCCGTCTATCTGGACGGCGGCATCGGCTCGGCCCGCAAGATCATCCAGAAGTATATCCTCTGCAAGGAGGTGGCCAGCCTCCACGCCGGCCGGGACTACAAGACCGCCCTCCAGGAGCTGGTCCAGCGGGAGAGCGGCCAGGTGCTCAAGTACCGGCTCACCGGCGAATCCGGCCCCGACCACGACAAGCGCTTCTTTGTGGAGGTCCAGCTCAACGGCGCCGCCGTGGGCAGCGGACAGGGCCACAGCAAGAAGGAGGCCGAGCAGATGGCGGCCAAGGCGGCCATCCACGCCCTGGAGTCTAAGGAGTCCTGAGCTGGGACTTGACAGCGGTTCCAAAGTTCCGTATAATAATCACATCTATACGCAGAAAAGCGCTGCGGAAGAGGAGTACCCGATTCAGTGGAGTGCCAGAGAGAGGACGGCCGGTGCAAGTCCTCCCGCGGATCGGAGAAGGTGGCTTCCAAGCTCCGCCCCAGAACCAGAGTAAGGGGCGGCGGCCCCCCGCCGTTATCGGGCTTGAGTGTGGAAGTTCGCTTTCAAATTCAGGTGGTACCACGGACATTTGTTCGCCCTGAGCCAGTCGGCTCAGGGCGTTTTCTTATGTCCAGATTGTAGTAATCCGTAATTATATTACGCTTAGGAGAGAAATTGTATGAAAAAAGAACTGCCAAAGGTCTATGAACCCCAGGAAGTGGAATCCCGGATCTACGAGAACTGGGAGAAGCACGGCTGCTTCAAGGGCCACCGCGACCCCAAGAAGAAGCCCTTCACCATCGTCATGCCGCCCCCCAACGTCACCGGTCAGCTGCACATGGGCCACGCCATGGACTGCACCCTCCAGGACATCCTGATCCGCTTCAAGCGCATGCAGGGCTACGCCGCCCTGTGGGTGCCCGGCACTGACCACGCCGGCATCGCCACCCAGATCAAGGTGGAGGAGGAGCTGCGCAACAAGGAGGGCCTGACCCGCTACGACCTGGGCCGGGAGAAGTTCCTGGAGCGCGTGTGGGACTGGAAGCACAAGTACGGAAGCCGCATCGTGGCCCAGCAGAAGAAGATGGGCGTCAGCTGCGACTGGGACCGCGCCCGCTTTACCATGGACGAGGGCTGCTCCAAGGCCGTCCGCGAGACCTTCTGCGAGATGTATGACAAGGGCCTGATCTACAAGGGCAGCCGCATCATCAATTGGTGCCCCCACTGCGCCACCGCCCTGAGCGACGCCGAGGTGGAGTACCAGGACAAGCCCGGCCACCTGTGGTATATCCGCTATCCCCTGACCGACGGCTCCGGCGATCTGGTGGTGGCCACCACCCGCCCCGAGACCATGATGGGCGATACCGGCGTGGCCGTCAACCCCGAGGACGAGCGCTTCAAGCACCTGGTTGGCAAGACCTGCATCCTGCCCATTATGAACCGTGAGATCCCCATTGTGGCCGACGACTATGTGGAGCTGGGCTTCGGCACCGGCGCCGTGAAGATGACCCCCGCCCACGACCCCAACGACTTTGAGGTGGGCCTGCGCCACAACCTGGAGACCATCCGCGTCATCGACGACAACGGCACCATCAATGCCAACGGCGGTCCCTACGAGGGCATGGACCGGTACGAGTGCCGCAAGGCCATCGTAAAGGACCTGGAGGAGCAGGGCTACCTGGTCAAGACCGAGCCCTACTCCCACAACGTGGGCACCTGCTACCGCTGCCACAACGACGTGGAGCCCCTGATCTCCGCCCAGTGGTTCGTCAAGATGGCCCCCCTGGCCAAGGAGGCCCTGCGCGTGGTGGAGGAGGGCGAGACCAAGTTCGTGCCCGACCGCTTCGCCAAGACTTATACCAACTGGATGGAGAACGTCCATGACTGGTGCATCTCCCGCCAGCTGTGGTGGGGCCACCAGATCCCCGTGTGGTACTGCGACGACTGCGGCGAGATGACCGTCAGCCGCGAGGACCCCACCGAGTGCGCCCACTGCCACTCCAAGCATATCCACCAGGACCCCGACGTGCTGGATACCTGGTTCTCCTCCGCTCTGTGGCCCTTCTCCACCCTGGGCTGGCCCGACAAGACCGAGGATATGGACTACTTCTATCCCACCGACGTGCTGGTCACCGGCTATGATATCATCTTCTTCTGGGTGTCCAGAATGATCTTCTCCGCCTGCGAGCAGACCCGCAAGGCCCCCTTCCACACCGTGTTCATCCACGGCCTGGTCCGGGACGACAAGGGCCGCAAGATGTCCAAGTCTCTGGGCAACGGCATCGACCCCCTGGAGATCGCCGAGAAGTACGGCGCCGACGCTCTGCGCTTCAACCTGATCACCGGCAACTCCCCCGGAAACGATATGCGCTTCTACACCGAGCGGTGCGAGGCCATGCGCAACTTCGCCAATAAGATCTGGAACGCCAGCCGCTTCCTGATGATGAACCTGACCATCGACCAGTGCCGGCTGCCCGAGAAGCTGGAACTGGAGGACAAGTGGGTCCTGTCCAAGCTGAACCGGGTGGTCCGCGAGGTCACCGAGAACATGGACCGCTACGAGCTGGGTGTGGCCGCTCAGAAGATCTATGACTTCATCTGGGACGACTACTGCGACTGGTATATCGAGATGACCAAGACCCGCCTCCAGGGCGAGGACGAGGACAGCAAGACCCGCGCCCAGCAGGTGCTGTGCTATGTGCTCATCGACATGCTCAAGCTGCTGCACCCCTTCATGCCCTTCATCACCGAGGAGATCTGGCAGGCCCTGCCTCACGAGGGTGACTTCCTGATGATGCAGAAGTGGCCTGAGTACTGCGAGGAGCGGAACTTCCCCCAGGAGGAGAAGGCCATGGAGCTGGTCATGGAGAGCATCCGCGCCATCCGTGCCCGCCGCAGCGAGATGAACGTGCCCCCCAGCAAGAAGGCCCACCTGACCGTGGCCACCGCCGAGGGCGACGTGTTCCGCTCCGGCATCCCCTTCCTGAAGAAGCTGGCCTATGCCAGCGAGGTAGAGATCGTGCCCGCCGGCCACGAGATGGACGCCTCCGCCCAGAAGGGCGGCCTGGTCTCCCTGGTTACCCACGCCGCTCAGCTCTATATCCCCATGGGCGAGCTGGTGGACCTGGAGAAGGAGAAGGCCCGCATGGAGAAGGAGCTGAAGAAGAACTCCGGCGAGCTGGAGAAGCTGAACGCCAAGCTCAATAATCCCGGCTTTGTCAACAAGGCCCCCGAGCAGGTGGTCGCCGCCGAGAAGGAGCGGGCCGCCAAGCTCACTGAGCTGGTCGCCAAGCTGGAGGAGCAGCTCAAGAACATGTGATCCGTCCCGGTTGGGAGCATTGAAGCAAATAAAAAACCTGCCCTGGCTCAACGAGCCGGGGCAGGTTTTTTGTTCTCAGGCAAAGAAAATCAGGCCTGGTTCTGGGCCTCCACCAGACGGACGCCGCAGTATTTTTCCCGCAGCTTGGGCTTTTCGATCTTGCCGGTGGGATTGCGGGGGACATCGGCAAAGATGATCTTCCGGGGGCGCTTGTACCGGGGCAGATCCATGCAGAACTGGTTGATCTCGCTCTCCGTGCAGGTCATGCCCTCCTTGATCTGGATGACCGCCGCGGCGATCTCGCCCAGACGGGGATCGGGCAGGCCGATGACGGCCACATCGTGGACCTTGGGGTAGGCGGTGAGAAAGTCCTCGATCTGGACGGGGTAGAGGTTCTCACCGCCCGAGATGATGACGTCCTTCTTCCGGTCCACCAGAAAGAGGAAGCCGTCCTCGTCCATCCGGGCCATATCTCCGGTGTGGAGCCAGCCGTCTTTGAGGACGTCGGCGGTGGCCTCCGGGTCCTTGTAGTAGCAGACCATAACGCCGGGGCCCTTGACGCACAGCTCGCCCACCTCGCCCTGGGGGACGGGGCAGTCCCGCTCATCCACCACCTTGGTCTCCCAGCCGTAGCCGGGCACACCGATGGAGCCCACCTTGTTGATGTGGTCCAGGCCCAAATGGACGCAGCCAGGGCCGCAGGACTCGGAGAGTCCGTAGTTGGTGTCGTACTTGTGGTGGGGGAAGTATTTGAGCCAGTGCCGGATCAGAGAGGGGGGCACCGGCTGGGCGCCGATGTGCATGAGCCGCCACTGGTCCAGCTGGAAGTCCTCCGGCTTCAGATCGCCCCGGTCCAGGGCAGCCAGGATGTCCTGACACCAGGGCACCAGCAGCCACACGATGGTGCAGTGCTCCCGGGAGACGGTCTCCAGGATGGCGGAGGGGGAGTTGCCCTTGAGCAGCACCGCCCGGCTGCCGGTAAACAGGGAGCCGAACCAGTGCATTTTTGCGCCGGTGTGGTAGAGGGGCGGGATACACAGGAACACGTCCTCGTGGGTGGTCTGGTGGTGGATGGCCTCCATCCGGGCCGACTGCATCAGAGCGGCGTGCTTGAGCAAAATGGCCTTGGGGAAGCCGGTGGTGCCGGAGGAGTAGTAGATGGCGGCCTCGTCCTCGTCGTCCACCAGGATCTTGGGGGCGGCGGAGGAGCAGTTGGCGGTGGCCCGGTGGTAGTCCTCGGCAAAGGAGGGGCAGCTCTCGCCCACGAAGAACAGAAGGCGCTCGTGGCCGATGGCCGGGACGATGTCCTCCACGCGGCCGATGAACTCAGGGCCGAAGAAGAGGATATCCGCGTCCGCCTTCTTGACACAGTACTCGATCTCATTGGCGGTGTAGCGGAAGTTGAGGGGGACCGCAATGGCCCCCGTCTTCAGAATACCAAAGTAGATGGGCAGCCACTCCAGACAGTTCATCAGCAGGATGGCCACCTTCTGGCCCTTGCGGATGCCCCGGCCCAGCAGCAGATTCGCCACACGGTTGGCCTTCTCATCAAACACGCCCCAGGTGATCTCACGGCGGTAGGGGGCGTCGGCGGCAGGCTGAATCAGTGAATATTCTTTCCAGGTGACGCGCTGAGGTTCCTGGACTTCCGGGTTAATTTCCACCAGGCTGATCTCATCTGCATAGAGCTTGCTGTTGCGTTCCAACAGATCGGTGATGGGCATAACAGATTCTTCCTTTCGACGTGGGCGGCCCTTGGGACGTTCACTTTATTGGTTTTATTTGCTAAAGTAGCATACTTCATTTTTTAGACAAAGTCAAGCCGATTCTGAAAAATAAATTTTTGCAGAAAGCTATTTACCTTTACGCTTTAATGTGCTAACATAGGCGGAGAGTACAAAATATGCCGTATCGCTTAGAAAGGGGAAATCTGCATGATCAAAAACGACCTGAAGCGCAGCATGGCGCTGTATGAGACCATTATGAAGCTGAAGGATGTCGAAGAGTGCTGCCGATTTTTTGACGACCTTTGTACGCCTACCGAACTGAGAAGCCTGGAGCAGCGCTTTGATGTGGCGGTTTATTTGCAGCAGGGCATGGTCTACTTGGACATTTTGGAAAAAACGGGGGCCAGCAGTGCCACCATCAGCCGTGTGCGCCGGTCTATGCTGGACAACGGTGCGGGCGGCGTGATGGGCGAGGTCATCCGCCGGGAGGGCCTGGGCGAGAAGGAGCCCTGAGCCGGACCCGAGGTCAGGAACATACAAGGAGTGTAACGAAATGAAACAACTGATGCTGGGCAACGCCGCCGTTGCCCGTGGACTGTACGAGGCGGGGTGCAGCGTGATCTCCAGTTATCCGGGTACGCCCAGTACCGAGATCACCGAGGAGGCCGCCAAGTTCGATGAGATCTACTGCGAGTGGGCACCGAATGAGAAGGTGGCCATGGAGACTGCCTTTGGCGCCAGTCTGGCGGGCAAGCGGTCCTTCTGCGCCATGAAGCACGTGGGCCTGAACGTGGCTGCCGACCCGCTGTTTACCATGTCCTACACCGGCGTCAACGCAGGCATGGTCGTCGGCGTGGCCGACGACGCTGGGATGCACTCCTCTCAGAACGAGCAGGACTCCCGCCACTACGCTGTGGCCGCCAAGCTCCCCATGCTGGAGCCCTCTGACTCCGCCGAGTCTCTGGCCTTTGCCCAGCTGGCCTATGAGCTCAGTGAGCAGTTCGACACCCCGGTGCTGCTGAAGATGTGTACCCGTGTGGCACATTCCCAGTCCCTGGTGGAGACCCACGACCGGGTGGAGCCGGAGAAGGTGCCCTATGAGAAAAACATCGCCAAATACGTGATGATGCCCGGCAACGCCAAGGTCCGCCACCCCATTGTGGAGGAGCGGACCGAGAAGCTGCGCGCCTGGGCGGAGACGGCCCCCATCAACCGGGTGGAGCTCGGCCGGGAGCGGAAGATCGGCATTATCACCTCCTCCACCTCCTACCAGTATGTGAAGGAGGTCTGCGGCGACCGCTTCCCTGTTCTGAAGCTGGGCATGGCCTGGCCCCTGCCGGAGAAGCTGATCCGGGACTTCGCTGCCTCTGTGGATCTGCTCACCGTGGTGGAGGAGCTGGACCCCATCATCGAGAACCACTGCCGCGCCCTGGGGCTGGCCCTGGCGGGCAAGGATTATTTCCCCATTCTGGGTGAGTTCTCCCAGAATCTGGTGGCAGAGAAGCTGGGCATGGAGGTCCCCACCGCCCGTGCCCTGAACGAGACTGTGCCGCCCCGTCCCCCTGTCATGTGTGCCGGATGCCCCCACCGCGGCCTGTTCTACACCCTGAGCAAGAATAAGTGTACCGTCCTGGGCGACATCGGCTGCTACACCCTGGGCGCTGTGGCCCCTCTGTCCGCCATGGATATGACCCTGTGCATGGGTGCCTCCATTTCCGCCATCCACGGCTTCAACAAGGCCCTGGGCGGGGAGAGCGAGCACAAGACGGTGGCCGTCATCGGCGATTCCACCTTTATGCACTCCGGCATGACCGGACTGGCCAACGTGGCCTACAATCAGTCCAACTCCACCGTCATCATCCTGGACAACTCCATCACCGGCATGACCGGCCACCAGCAGAACCCCACCACCGGCTATAACATCAAGGGCGACCCCGCCGGCAAGATCGACCTGGAGGCCCTGTGCCGCGCCATGGGCTTCAACCGGGTGCGCGTGGTGGATCCCTACGATCTGAAGGCCACCGACCAGGCCGTGAAGGAGGAGCTGGCCGCCGACGAGCCCTCTGTCATCATCAGCCGCCGGCCCTGCGCCCTGCTGAAGTATGTGAAGCACGAGGCCCCGCTGCGGGTGAATACGGACAAGTGCATCGGCTGTAAGTCCTGCATGAAGATCGGCTGCCCGGCCATCTCCATCAAGGAGGGCAAGGCCCATGTGGACCAGACTCTGTGCGTCGGCTGCGGCGTGTGTGAGCAGCTGTGTCCCGTGAATGCTTTTGAGAGCACGGGCAAGGAGGTTTGAACCATGGAGACCAAAAACATTATGATCGTAGGCGTGGGCGGACAGGGCTCCCTGCTGGCCAGCAAGCTGCTGGGCCGTCTGGCCATGGAGCAGGACTATGACGTCAAGGTGTCTGAGGTCCACGGCATGTCCCAGCGGGGCGGCTCCGTGGTCACCTATGTCCGCTACGGAGACAAGGTATATTCCCCTGTTATCGACCAGGGAGAGGCCGATTTTATCGTGTCCTTTGAGCTTCTGGAGGCCGCCCGCTGGCTGAGCTACCTGAAGCCCGACGGACAGATCGTCACCTCCACCCAGCAGATCGACCCCATGCCTGTCATTACGGGCGCAGCCAGCTACCCCGAGGATCTGGTGGCCAAGATGGAGGCCGCCGGCGCCAAGGTGGATGCCCTGGACTGCCTGGCCCTGGCCGAGGAGGCCGGCTCGGCAAAGGCGGTGAACATCGTGCTGATGGGCCGCCTGTCCCACTACTTCGGCCTGCCCGACGAGGCGTGGATGAGCGCCCTGGAGGCCGTGGTGCCCCCGAAATTCCTGGAGCTGAACAAGAGGGCTTTCTATTTGGGGAAAAATGCCTGATTTAATAACCCTCAAAGGGAGAAAGAAGTGATACCAATGGATCGATGCTATCAGCCCGAGGTGGAGTGTGCCCCGCGGGAACAGATCCGGGCCTGGCAGGACGAGCGCCTGGTGAAACAGGTCCAAAATGTGTGGGACAATGTGCCGCACTACCGCAAGAAAATGGAAGAAAAGGGACTCACCCCTGCGGATATTCGGTCTGTGGACGACCTGTACAAGCTGCCCTTTGTCACCAAGGCCGACCTGCGTGACACCTACCCCAACGGCATGGCGGCCCGGCCCATGAAGGACTGCGTCCGTGTCCACGCCACCTCCGGCACCACCGGAAAGCGGGTCATGGGCTTCTATACCCAGCACGACATGGACCTGTGGGAGGACTGCGTGGCCCGCGCCATTGTGGCCACCGGTGCCGACAGCGAGGATATCTGCCAGGTGGGCTACGGCTACGGCATGTTCACTGGCGGTCTGGGTCTGGACGGCGGCAGCCGCAAGGTGGGCTGCCTGACGGTGCCCATCTCCTCCGGCAATACGGACCGGCAGATCACCTTTATGCAGGATCTGGGCACCACCCTGCTGTGCTGCACCCCCTCCTATGCCGCCTATCTGGGCGAGTCCATGAAGGAGATGGGCTTGACGCCCGACCAGATCCCTCTGAAGCGGGCCATTCTGGGCGCGGAGGCCTGGAGTGAGGAGATGCGCCGGGACATCGAAAAGACCCTGGGCATCAAGGCATATGATATCTACGGCCTGACCGAGCTCAGCGGCCCCGGTGTGGCCTACGAGTGCTCTGCCCAGGACGGCATGCACATCAACGAGGACCACTTCCTGGCGGAGATCATCGACCCCGACACCGGGGAGGTGCTCCCCGAGGGCTCCAAGGGCGAGCTGGTGTTCACCTCCCTGACCCGGGAGGCCTTCCCCCTGCTGCGCTACCGCACCCGGGATATCTGCCAGCTGCGCCGGGAGAAGTGCTCCTGCGGACGCACCTTCCTGAAAATGTGCAAGCCCATGGGCCGGTCCGACGACATGCTCATTATCCGCGGCGTCAATGTGTTCCCGTCCCAGGTGGAGACCGTCCTGCTCAACCAGGGCTATCCCGCCAACTATCAGATCATCGTGGACCGGGTGAAAAATACCGACACCCTGGACATCCAGGTGGAGATGACCCCCGAGATGTTCACCGATAACCTGGGCGAGATCAGCCGCCGCCAGAAGGAACTGGTGGAGGGCCTGCGGTCCATGCTGGGCCTGAGCGCCAAGGTCACCCTGGTGGCTCCCAAGTCCATCGTCCGCTCCGAGGGCAAGGCGGTCCGCGTCATCGACAAGCGCAAGCTGTAAGGGAGGAGAGAGACATGAGCATCAAGCAGATCTCTGTGTTTTTGGAGAACAAGCCGGGGGCGCTCTACGGCATGACCGGCGTCCTGGCCCAGAATAAGGTGGACATGCGCGCTCTGTCCCTGGCCGAGACCAAGGACTTCGGCATTGCCCGCATGATCGTGGACAATGTCTACGCGGCCACCACCGTCCTCAAGGAGGCGGGCTATGTTCACTCCCTGACCCCTGTGCTGGGTGTGGCCATCCCGGATACGCCCGGCGGACTGAACAAGGTCCTCCAGGTTATCACAAACGCCCGGATCAATGTGGAATATATGTACGCATTTTTGGGCGGAAAGAATGTGAACCAGGCCTATATGATCTTCCGTGTGGAGGATGTGGACGCCGCCACCGCCGCCCTGACCGAGCGGGGCATCCGCACCGTAGGCCAGGACGAGATCCAGCAGCTGTGAGTCTGTGCATCCCTTTCTGAGAAGGGAGCATTTCCGATTGTAATATAAAAGGGGGACCCGATGAGTAAACAAACTATGCGCAGTATTATGGCGATCATTACCTATGGGCTGCTGCTGGTTCTTGTGCTGCTGAAAATCGACCTGTTGTTTGAGCTGCTGGGTATGCTGATACATGCCATGAAGCCCTTTTTCCTCGGCATTGCCATCGCCTTTGTGCTGGACCGGCCCTGCTGCCGTCTGCGCCGGCTTTATGGAAAAAGACTGGGGGAGAAGGGGAGCCGGTTCCTGGCGGTACTCAGCTCCTATATCGGCGTGCTTGTGATTCTGATTGCCATGTTCTCCTTTGTCCTGCCCAAGGTAGGAGAGAGCATTCAGCTTTTTGTGAGCAGCCTGGGCGGCTATATCAGCAACCTTCAGAGCTGGGCCAATGAGCTGATCCAGCACTTTGACTACGAGGGTGTGGACCTGTCCGGGCTGAGCAGTGCCCTGCACAAGCTGCTGAACGGGATCCTCAACACCCTGCCCCATGCGGCCGACCACGTCATCGGCTTTACAGGCAGCCTGGTATCCATGCTGGTGACCATGACGGTCTCCATTGTATTTTCCATCTATATGCTCTTTGGACGGGACACCCTGATGGGACAGACCCGACGGCTGATGTACGCCTATCTGCCCAAACCGGTGGCCGATCGGATCCGGGATGTCCTCCATCTGACCGGAGAAATTTTTGCCAACTATGTCTCCGGACAGCTGCTGGAGGCCTGTATCCTGGGCGGCCTGTGTGCGGGTGGAATGCTGTTCATCCAGGCGGACTACGCCCCCCTGGTGGGCATCATCGTGGGCGCTACCGCCCTGGTTCCGGTGGCGGGATGCTATATCGGCGCCTTTGTGTCCGCCTTCCTGCTGCTGATGGTGTCCCCGGTCCGGGCCCTGGTGTTCCTGATCTTTCTGGGCATTTTGCAGCAGATCGAAGGAAATGTCATTTATCCCCGGGTGGTGGGCACCTCCATCGGCCTGCCCGGTATCTGGGTGCTGCTGGCCGTGACCGTGGGCGGAAGCCTGTTCGGTCTGGTGGGCATCCTGTTCAGCGTGCCGGTGATGTCGGTGATCTATGCCCTGCTTCATCGGGACGTGGTGCGTCGGCTGGGACCGGAGCAGGAGGAACAGGGAGAGAATCTGCCATAATCCATTCACTTTGGAAACTGTCGTCCGCTGTGCGTGTAAAGCGCCGGCGGGCGGCAGTTTTTCTGTTTCAGAGAGATGGCAAATAATTTGAAAAAGACATACACACAGAGTGAAAAGTGTGGTATGATATTAAAT
>JAHHSD010000046.1 GCA_020025425.1 Oscillospiraceae bacterium | reverse complement strand
ACGGCAACCAGATCGGCCTGGCCACCGGCCACGTGGCCGAGGTCTACCACGAGGGCTACATCGCCAAGCGCCTGGAGTGCGGCGCCGTGGTGGGTGCTGCCCCCGCTGAGAACGTGGTCCGCGAGCGCCCCGCCCCCGGCGACGTGGTCATCCTGCTGGGCGGCCGCACCGGCCGTGACGGCATCGGCGGCGCCACCGGCTCCTCCAAGAGCCACAACAAGAAGTCCCTGTCCACCATGGCCTCTGAGGTTCAGAAGGGCAACGCTCCCGAGGAGCGCAAGATCCAGCGCCTGTTCCGCAAGGGCGAGGTAACCCGCCTCATCAAGCGCTGCAACGACTTCGGCGCAGGCGGCGTGTCCGTGGCCATCGGCGAGCTGGCCGCCGGTCTGGAGATCCAGCTGGACGAGGTGCGCAAGAAGTATGACGGCCTGGACGGCACCGAGCTGGCCATCTCCGAGTCCCAGGAGCGCATGGCCGTTGTGGTGGCCCCCGAGGACGAGGAGAAGTTCATCGCCGCCGCCCAGGAGGAGAACCTGGAGGCCTATCGGGTGGCCGTGGTCACCGAGAACCCCCGGATGGTCATGCACTGGCAGGGCCGGAAGATCGCCGACCTGTCCCGCGCCTTCCTGGACACCAACGGCGCTGTGAAGCACACCGATGTGGCCGTGGCCCCCAAGGACCGCGCCCCCATCTCCAAGCCCCAGTTCTCCGACCTGAAGGAGCTGGCCGGCAGCCTGAAGTGCGCCTCCCGCCGGGGCCTGACCGAGCGCTTTGACGGCTCCATCGGCGCCGCCTCTGTGCTCATGCCCTTCGGCGGCAAGACCCAGAGCACCCCCGCCCAGGCCATGGCCGCCCTCTTCCCCGTCCTCCCCGGTCAGGAGACCGATCAGGCCTCCGTCATGGCCTGGGGCTGTGACCCGGACCAGATGATGATTGACCCCTACACCGGCGCCTACAACGCCGTTTACACCTCCATGGCCAAGCTGGTGGCCGCCGGCGCCGACTACAAGCTGGCCTACTTCAGCTTCCAGGAGTTCTTTGAGAAGCTGCGGGACGAGTCCCTGCGCTGGGGCAAGCCCTTCGCCGCCCTGCTGGGCGCTCTGGACGCTCAGCTGGAGCTGGGCGCCGCCGCCATCGGCGGCAAGGACTCCATGTCCGGCTCCTTCCTGGACAAGGACGTGCCCCCCACGCTGATCTCCTTCGCCATCGCCCCCATCAAGGCCCAGGCCGTGCTCTCCCCCGAGTTCAAGGACGCCGAGCACCCCGTGTTCCTCTTCGGCGGCAAGGATCAGAAGGCTGCCTGGGAGAAGCTGCACCAGCTGTCCGCCGACGGCAAGGTGGCCGCCGCCTTCGCGGTGGAGACCTGCCCCGCCGAGGCCGTGATGAAGATGTCCTTCGGCAATGAGATCGGCTTCCAGGCCGGTATGGAGTCCGTGGACTGGTACGCCCCCATGCCCGGCGCCATCGTGGCCGAGCTGACCGAGATGGTCCAGGACGACTGCGCCGTCTACATGGGCGAGACCACCCAGGCCCCCTTCGTGGCCCTGCCCGGCGAGGCCGTGTCCATCGAGGAGCTGCGCAAGCTCAACGACGGCGTGCTGGAGCAGGTCTATCCCACTCTGGCCGGCACCTCCGAGACCGTGGCCCCCATCACCTGGGACAAGCGCTCTCCCGCCGTGTGCAAGCACAAGGTGGCCCGTCCTAAGGCGGTCATCCCCGTGTTCCCCGGCACCAACTGCGAGTACGACACCGCCCAGGCCTGCCTGCGGGCCGGTATCGAGCCCGAGATCCTGGTGGTGCGCAACCTGACCCGGGACTTCCTGGCCCAGTCCGCCCAGGCCCTGGAGCAGTCCATCCGCTCCGCCCAGATGGTTATTCTGCCCGGCGGCTTCTCCGGCGGCGACGAGCCCGAGGGCTCCGGCAAGTTCATCGCCTCCTTCCTGCGCTCCCCCGCCCTTACCGACGCCATCATGGACCTGCTCAAGAACCGCGACGGCCTGATGCTGGGCATCTGCAACGGCTTCCAGGCCCTCATCAAGCTGGGTCTGGTGCCCTACGGCGAGATCCGTCCCATGGACGCCGGCTGCCCCACCCTGACCTACAACCTGATCGGCCGCCACCAGAGCCGCTATGTCACCACCCGTGTGGCCAGCGTCCAGTCCCCCTGGATGCTGAAGAGCAATGTGGGCGATCTGCACACCGTGCCCATCTCCCACGGCGAGGGCCGCTTCGTGGCGCCCCAGCAGGTGGTGAAGGACCTGATCGCCAACGGCCAGGTGGCCACCCAGTATGTGGACGCCAAGGGCGTCCCCTCTCTGGACATCTCCGTCAACCCCAACGGCTCCCTGGAGTCCATCGAGGGCATCTTCTCCCCCGACGGCCGTGTCTTCGGCAAGATGGGCCACTCCGAGCGCCGCGGTCCCTTTGTGGGCAAGAACATCGTGGGCAACAAGCACCAGCCCCTCTTCGATAGCGGTGCGGAGTACTTCAAATAAGCTCTGTTTTTCACCTATCCGGCTTCCCGGCGCAGACTGCTGCGCCGGGAAGTTTTTTTGTGCCGGAGGCCGGAAATCAACACGGGGATGGACAAATGGGAATAATCTGATATAATATAAAAATGACTTTTTATCTGTATCTGGTGGAAATTCCCTATTTCTTCTGTCTGAAAAAGTCGATTCAATCCGTATGTGAAAGACCACGCAGGGGAGCTCCCACTCCCCCGATCGGAGGTAACAAATCGTGTCTGAACAAAGCAACCTTTACAGCGCCAACCATGAGTACGAGGACATGGAGCCCCGCCATCCCCGGACCAAAAAGCGCAGGAGCCGGGGAAAAAAGGTCTGGAAGGTACTGGGTACCATACTGCTCATCATGCTGTGTACCACCGCCATTCTGGCCTGTTTTGCCGCTGTCTATGTCAAAACAGTCATCCTGCCCCAGGCCCACCTGGACCTGAGCGCCGTGAACGTGAACGAAAACAGTGTCATGTACTATCTGGATAAGGAAACCGGGACCTATAAAGAGCTTGTCACCATGCTCTCGTCCGAGGACTCCATCTGGGTGGACTACAAGGACATCCCCAAAAACCTGATCAATGCCGCCATCGCCATCGAGGACAAGCGCTTTTACAGCCACCCGGGCATCGACTGGCGGCGGATCGGCCGGGCGGCCATCGACATGTTCACCGGAAACAGTATTTCCGGCGGCTCCACCATCACCCAGCAGCTCATTAAAAACATCACCCAGCGGGACGAGGTCACAGTCAAGCGTAAGGTCATCGAGATCTTCAAGGCCCTGGAATTTGACAAGACCTACGGCAAGGACACCACGATGGAGTGGTACCTCAACTATATCTATCTGGGCAGCCGATGCCGCGGCGTGGGCTCCGCGTCCTACAAGTACTTCGGCAAGCCCGTCCAGGAGCTGACCCTGGCCGAGTGCGCCAGCCTCATCTCCATCACCAACAACCCCAGCATCTACGGCCCCTACTCCGACGTCAAGATCAAGAACGCCGACGGTGAGCTGTGGACTGCCAAGCAGTGGAACAAGTACCGCCAGGAGAACGTGCTCTACCAGATGCTGAAGCAGGACATGATCTCCCAGGCCGAGTACGACGAGGCCGTCGCTCAGGAGCTGGTCTTTGTCCAGGGCGAGGCCGAGCAGAACAGCACCACCATCTACTCCTGGTATGAGGAGCAGGTCCGCAAGGACGTTATGGCCGACCTGATGGATAAGTACAACATCACCTCCGCTCTGGCCGCCCAGATGCTCTCCACCGGCGGACTGCGGATCTACACCTGTGTGGACCCCACCGTCCAGAACCAGGTGGAGAAGGTCTACAACAACGAGAAGAACCTGGACTACCACTCCTCCAAGGGCAAGCACCTCCAGTCCGCCATCACCGTGATCGACAATGCCACTGGCGATCTGGTTGGTCTGGCCGGCAGCCTGGGTCAGAAAACGGGCAACCTGTGGCTCAATATGGCCACCGAGATCAAGCGCCAGCCCGGCTCCTCCATCAAGCCCATCGCCGTGTACGCCCCGGCTGTTGACATGGGCCTGATCTCCCCCGTCAGCGTGCTGGACGACTACCCCCACGAGATCCTGGGCGGAAAGCCCTGGCCTGTCAACGTGGACCACAAGTACCGCGGCCTGGTCACCGTCCGTGAGGCCCTGGCCAATTCCTACAACACCGTCTCGGTCCGCGTGCTGGCCGACCTGGTCACCCCCGCCAAGGGCTTTGACTACGCCAAGAACAAGTTCCATCTGGAAACTCTGGTGGAGTCCCGCCAGGGCCGGGACCGGGTATACACCGACATCGCCGTCTCCCCTCTGGCCACCGGCGGCCTGACCGACGGCACCAACACCAGAGATATGGCGGCAGCCTTTGCCGTGTTCCCCAACAACGGCATCTACCGCACTCCCCGCACCTACACCCGCGTAGAGAACAGCTCCGGTGAGATCATCCTGGAGAAGGAGTCCCACCAGGAGGTGGCCGTCAAGGACACCACCGCCTACTATATGAACTCCATGCTGCGCAGCGTGGTCACCAGCGGCGGCGGCACCGCTGCCAACTTCAACGGCGGCATGTCCATCGCTGGCAAGACCGGTACCACCGACAGCAAGCACGACCGCTGGTTCGTGGGCTACACCCCCTACTACACCGCCGCCTGCTGGGTGGGCTATGAACAGCCCGAGCGGGTGAAGGCCCCCGGCAACCCCGCACTGAACATGTGGAAGCTGGTGATGGCCGACCTGCATAAGGGTCTGGCCAACCGGCAGTTCACCAAGCCCGCCGGGCTGCAGGCGGTCACCGTCTGCAAGGACAGCGGCATGCTGGCCACCGAGTTCTGCAAGCAGGACCCCCGCGGCTCCGACCGCTTTGTCAGCGACTACCTCTTCCCCGAGGACATCCCCTCCGGCTACTGCAACGTCCACACGCAGGAATCCACCATCACCGTGTGTACCGATTCCCCCGTGCTCAACGCCGACCAGGCCCCCACCGGCATCTTCAATCTGGCCGGTCCCCACTGCCCCGAAACCAGCCAGCGGGTCATGTCCTTCCTGAACTACAACCGTGAGAGCATCGGCGGCGCCCAGGCGGCAGACTCCCCCTACCTCTTCCAGTCCGTCCAGTCGCTTGGTCCCTGCACGGTCCACACCGAGGAAACGCCGGTGGAGCCCCCTCTGCCCCCGGACTATGATCCCAACGATCCGAACACCTGGCCGCCCAGCGTAGATCCCAGCGTTCCCACGGACCCGGATACCCCGGATCAGCCTGCCAATCCCGATGTTGCTCCTCCCCCTCCTCCGGACCCCAATATCAATCCTGCCACCGGACTGCCCTACGGACTGTAAGGCCGCTCCAATCACGCGGAGGTGTTGCAAAACCCTCCGCGTGATTTTTTATTCCTGTCTGTGTTTTCCTCAAATTGTGTAATTTTCTAATTTATTTTTCACCTATCTTCTATTTTTTGTGTATTTCGACCGTCCTCAGCCGTTGAATTTCTCGCTTTTCTGTGATAAAATGTGCCACAGCGTACATACAAATGGCTTTGTGAGAAGGACATGTGAGTTGTGTTAGGAGGACAATATGGTGAGTCAGCCCGCAAAATACTTTATTGTAGAGGCTTCAGCAATGCCTGAGATCATTCGCAAGGTAGCTTGGGCCAAGCAGCTGCTGGAGCTGGGCGAGGAGTCCACGGTCAACGCCGCCGCCAAAGCTGTGGGGATCAGCCGCAGCGCTTTTTACAAATATAAAGATGCGGTGCGCCCCTTCAATGACATGCTCCATGGCCGTATTGTCACAGTCCAGGTTATGATGCGGGACGAGCCCGGCGTGCTGTCGGGGGTCCTGAACGTCTTTGCCGGAACCGGGGCCAATATTTTGACCATCAATCAGAATATCCCGGTCAACGGTCTGGCCGTGGTGACCATTACTGCCGAGACCTCCGGTCTGCTCCAGCCCCTGGACGAGCTCCTCAGCCAGGGCAACCGCACCACCGGCGTCATCAAATGCGAGATCCTGGCAGGCTGAAGGCTTTTTTCCGGATTTTTTCTCAATCCAAACTGTATCCTGACGTTTTTACGATTGACCCCCGGGCACTCCGCCCGAGGGACCCACTATATAAGAGAGGTGTTAGAGCATGATAAACATAGCAATTTTAGGGTTCGGAACCGTCGGCTCCGGTGTGGCGGAGGTCCTGACCACCAACGGAGCCCTGATTGACCAGCGGGTCAATCAGCCGGTGAGCCTGAAATACATTCTGGATCTGCGCGATTTCCCCGACAGCCCCTACGCACAGCACTTCATCAAGGATTTCTCCATCATTGAGAACGATCCCGAGGTAGATATCGTGGTGGAAACCATCGGCGGCGCCACTGTGGCCCTGGACTACACCACCCGGGCCCTGAAGGCGGGCAAGAGCGTGGTCACCTCCAACAAGGAGCTGGTGGCCACCCACGGCTATGATCTGCTTCAGCTGGCCCGGGAGCACGGCGCAAACTACCTGTTCGAGGCCAGCGTGGGCGGCGGCATCCCCATCCTGCGCCCCCTGACCTCCTGCCTGGCCGCCAACCAGCTCACCCAGATCACCGGCATCCTCAACGGCACCACCAACTACATCCTCACCCGGATGATCCGGGCCGGCCTCACCTTTGAGCAGGCCCTGAAGGAGGCCCAGGACAACGGCTACGCCGAGCGGGACCCCTCCGCCGATGTGGACGGACACGACGCCTGCCGGAAGATCTGCATTCTGGCCGCCCTGGCCTTCGGCCAGCACGTCTATCCCGAACAGGTGCCCACCCAGGGCATCCGCCAGATCACTTTGGCCGACGTGGCCTATGCCGACTCCTGCGGCTGCAAGATCAAGCTGCTGGGCCGGGCCATCCGCCAGGAGGACGGAAAGATCTGCGCCTTTGTGGCCCCCCATCTGCTCTACGGGGAAAATCCCCTTGCCGGTGTGGAGGACGTGTTCAACGCCATTGCCGTCAACGGCAACGCCATCGGCGATGTGATGTTCTACGGTCAGGGCGCCGGCAAGCTGCCCACCGCCTCCGCCGTGGTGGCCGACGTCATCGATCTGGCCAAGGATCTGAAGCACAGCCGCCGGAATCAGTGGGGCCCCGGTTCTCCTGACCTGGTTGTCTCCTCCGACATTCTCTCCTCCCGCTGGTATGTACGGGTCAACACCACCCTCAGCCGCGCCAGAGAACTCTTTGGCGACCTGCAGCCCCTGGCCCGCGGCGGCGCTCCTGCCGGGGAGATCGCCTTCCTCACCGGGCCCATGACCGAGCCCCAGGTACGTGAGAAGCTGAGCGGCCTGTCCGTCGGCTCCCTGCTGCGGGTGCTGGACTGAGCCGACTGCTGTACACACGCATAGAATGGAGGGCAGAGCCCTTCTCTCTTTGATATTTGACCTTTTAGGGGGATACCATACATGTCTTTGATTGTACAAAAATTTGGCGGAAGCTCAGTGGCCAACCCGGATCGTGTCCGCAATGTGGCACGCATCATCACTGAGACCTACCGCAAGGGCCACAACGTGGTTGTGGTCCTGTCCGCTCAGGGTGACACCACCGATGATCTCATCGAGCAGGCCAAGCAGATCAACCCCAAGGCCTCCAAGCGTGAGATGGATATGCTGCTGGCCACCGGCGAGCAGATCTCCATCTCCCTGGCCGCCATGGCCATCGAGGCCATGGGCTATCAGGTGGTCTCGCTCACCGGCTGGCAGGCCGGCATGCTGACCAACTCCAGCTACGGCTCCGCCCGGATCAAGCGGGTGCGCACCGAGCGCATCCAGCGGGAGCTGGACAAGAAGAAGATCGTTCTGGTGGCCGGTTTCCAGGGCATCAACAAATACGACGACATCACCACCCTGGGCCGGGGCGGCTCGGATACCTCTGCTGTGGCTCTGGCCGCAGCCCTCCACGCCGACCTGTGCCAGATCTACACCGATGTGGACGGCGTCTACACCGCCGATCCCCGCGTCGTCCGCGGCGCCCGCAAGCTGGACGAGATCACCTATGACGAGATGCTGGAGCTGGCCAGCCTGGGCGCCCAGGTGCTCCACAACCGTTCCGTCGAAATGGCCAAGCGATACAGTGTCAATATGGAGGTGCTTTCCAGCCTCTCCGGCAATCCTGGTACCAAAGTTAAGGAGGTAGTCAAAACCATGGAAAAATCCCATGTGAGCGGCGTTGCAAAGGATAAGGATGTGTCCCGTCTGGCCCTGGTGGGCCTGGCCGATCAGCCCGGCATCGCCTTTAAAGTATTCTCTCTGCTGGCCAAGTCCAACATCAACGTGGACATCATCCTTCAGTCCATCGGCCGCAGCGAGACCAAGGATATCAGCTTCACCGTGACCCGTGAGGACGCCCAGCGCGCCCGTGAGCTGCTGGAGGCAAATCGGGACAGCCTGGGCTTCACCTCCATCGAAATCAGCAACGATGTGGCAAAGATCTCCGTGGTTGGCGCCGGTATGGTCAACAACTCCGGCGTGGCCGCCAAAATGTTCGAGGCCCTGTTCAACGCAGGCATCAACATCAACATGATCTCCACCAGCGAGATCAAGATCTCCGTGCTGGTGGCAGAGCGGGACGCCGAGCGCGCCGTCCAGGCCGTCCACGACTATTTCTTCAGCGAATTTGGCAGCGCCAACTGATCGCCCGCAGCAGCCAATTTCCATACTTGGGGCAGAGCGGCAAAATTTTGCACAAAGCAACGCTTGATTTTTCCGCCTGTTCGGGTTAAAATAGAAATACACTAAAAGGCAGGAGGTGCCTTTCAATGAGCGAAGAATTCGGCCCTGACTTCATCAGCATTACCGATGAAGACGGCAACGAATTTGAACTGGAACACCTGGATACCATGGATTTCAACGGCCAGACCTATATGGCGTTCTTCCCCGCTGTGGAAGAGGGCAAGGATGAGGATGACGAGGAATACGGCCTCATCATCATGAAGGTGGTCGATGAGAACGGTGAGGAGCTGCTCTCCACGCTGGACAGCGACGAGGAAGCCGAGACCGTCTACCAGGAGTTCATGGAGCGTCTCTTCGAGGAAGACGACGAACCCTGATTTCTTTTCATAACTTTCCTGCTCGGTGCGTGATGGGCTCTTTTAAACCCACATTTCTTAAACGGGACGCCAACTCACTGTGTGTCATGCAGGCCTCCCGCGCCAATCGGCGTGGAAGTTGGAAGCATACAAGCTCAGTGGAAGCGACCCACCTGCCATCTGTGCAGGTTTTAAACGGGTTCACACGGCCAGAGCGGGGTTTGACACCACAGGCTCCTGTGTTCGGAACAGCCGAACGCAGGAGCCTGTGGTGTTTTTTCCCGGTTTTTTCAGAAAAACGTATTTGCGAACAAACTGTAAACGCAGTCCGCATCCCCGTCTTTTCTCCCCTTTTCCCCTTGAAACCGGGGGACAAGTCTTGTATAATATGTCGGAACGCGGTTTTCTGTTTCTTGCAGGCCGCGGGTAACTGAATGAGAGGACTGAATGAAACCGTGAGTGCATCCAGAGAAAAACGGACCCGTCAGGACGTGGCATCCCAGGGTCCCATGCAGAAAAAGCGCGGTACTGAGAAGGCCGGCAGCGGCCACACCGCCTACACCGTCATCGGTGTGATCGTCGCCCTGGCCGTGATCGCGATTCTGATCATGAACAGCAGATTCTTCCAGAGCCGTGCCACCGCCGTCACCATCAACGGTGAGAAATACACTGCCGCCGACGTGCAGTTCCACTACACCGGCGCCCGCCAGTATGAGGGCTACATGGCCATGATGGGCCGGACCAGCTTTGACCCCCAGCGCTCCCCCAAGGACCAGATCTACAACAAGGCCGACGGCACCACCTGGCACGACCACTTCCTGGCCCAGGCCGTCGAGGGTCTGACTCAGGAGATCGCCATGTCCACCGAGGCCGAGAAGGCCGGCCACGAGCTGTCCGATAAGGGCCAGGCCGACATCAAGGACACCCTGTCCTCCCTGGAGAGCAACTGGATCGCCTCCGGCTATGCCGACCGCGCCTCCTATCTCCGCGCTACCTACGGCCCCTCCATGACCTATGACAAGTTCGTGGAGATCCTGAACCGCAGCACCCTGGCTTCCGATTTTGCCGCCAGCCACACCGACTCCCTGTCCTATGAGAAGTCCGATCTGGAGGCCTACTACGCCGAGAACCAGAACACTGTGGATACCTTTGTAGTCACCCAGTTCCTGTTCCAGGCCACCGTGCCCATGGAAAAGGATGCTGAGGGCAAGGTCATCGAGCGCACTGAGGAGGAGACCGCCGCCGCTCTGGAGGAGGCCAAAAAGACCGCCAAGGCCGACGCCGAGGCCCTCAAGGTCCGCCTGGAGGCCGGCGAGGACCCCGCTGTGCTGGCCGAGGAGTTCAAGGACAAGATCACCTTCTCCTACCTGTCCGAGCGCCGTCTGGGCGGCAACGTGAACAGCGAGTACACCGACTGGGCCTATGACCGCGACCGCAAGAGCGGCGACGTGACCATGGTCGATTACGGCGACGGCTCCGCCACCACCTACAACTACTGCGTGGCCATGTTTGAGGACCGCTATCTGGACAATGCCCCCACCGCCAACATCCGCCACATCCTCATCGGCGCCGGCGAGAACAGCGCCAACCCCACCGACGAGGAGTACGCCCAGGCCGAGAAGAAGGCCCAGGAGCTGCTGGACAAGTGGAAGAGCGAGGGCGGCGACGAGGACGCCTTTGCCAAGCTGGCCGCTGAGAACAGCGCCGACACCGGCTCCGCCGCCAAGGGCGGTCTAATGAACGTGTCCAACTACGACAAATTTGTGGACACCTTCACCCAGTGGTCCCTGGACCCCGCCCGCAAGGCCGGCGACACCGGCATTGTCAAGAACACCGGCAGCTCCATCAAGGGCTACCACCTGATGTACTTCGTGGGCTGGGATGACCCCCGCTGGATGCAGACTGTGGAGAACATCCTGCGCCAGAAGGACATCACCGACTGGGAGGACCAGATCTTCAGCGGCTACACCGCCGAGACCGGCTCCGGTCTGAAGTACGTGGGCTGACCCCGTACCTCCATCCAACACAGCAAAAGGCCGCATACAGATCATTCGATCTGTATGCGGCCTTTCTTTTGTCTGAATGGTCCGATTCAAAGAATTCTGTACAGCTGGCGCAGGATCACAACCATGCCCAGTATGGCCCACAGCGCAGCGATGGGATAATTCTTCGCCTTAACCTCCTTGCAGATGGTCAGGAGCCAGGCCAGCACCAGGGCGGGAACGGCAACAAACAGCAGGAGCATGGAGACCGGCGTGACGATCTGGTGCAGAACTGCCGGGCCTCCTGCGCCCGCCATGGCGGCCGCTGCAAGCCCCAGCAGGCCGGCCGCGCCGCAGGAAAAACCGATCCAAATAAGCTTCTTTAGCATACTTCCTCCTTTCCGGACTGCACACCCAGTCCCTCAGGCCGGGATGCTGCGGAAATCCAGGTTCAGATCCACATAGCCCTGAATGCCGGGCACCTTGCCCTCGTGGGTGTACTGCCAGAGGTCGAAGTGGTAGTAGAAGCTGGGTCTGGCGTTGTATTCCGCCAGCCAGAAGGTGTAGTCCTTCAGCCGGTCCAGCTGATAGCCCAGATAGCCCAGGTCCTGATTGAAGTAGACCACCGGGGTGTACCCGGCGTCGGCCACCTCCTCGCAGAAGGCCTCGGCGCACTTGGTCACCTGCTCGGGGGCCAGCCCGTTGGTGCGGGCGGTGCTGCTGCCAGCGATGCGCTCCCAGTCAAAGGCCACCGGATAGGTCACGTCGTACTTCTCAATGGCGCTGAGCACATACTCAGCCTCCTCCTTGGCCTCCTCCTCGCTGATCGCCTGGGAGAAGAAATAGACCCCTACCTCCAGTCCGGCATCCAGGGCCCCCTGGATATTCTGCTCGAACTTCCGGTCGGGCATGATGACCCCCTCCTTGGCATAGCCCCGGTAGCCCGCCCGGATCATGGCAAAGCGGATGCCGGAATCGGCCACCTTCTGCCAGTCCACGTCCTCCTGGTAGGCGGACACGTCCACTCCAAGGATGGCGGAATGTCTGCCCACCCGGTAGCTCATCCAGTCGTTCTCATCCATGCTGAAGCATTCCTTGTCGTACTGGTTGGAGGCCACCCCCTTCAGCACAGGCAGCTCATGGTCCCGGTAGAGGATGGTGGTCTCCTCCTCCGGCTCACCCAGCCGCGGCCCCAGCACCAGGACCAGGGTAAAGCAGGAGATGAGCAAAGCAGCTGCGGAGAACAGCAGGGCGAGCTTGCCCCACAGTCCGCTGTTTTTGGGTCTTTTCTTTTGAGACGGGTTTGGGTACGAGGGGATCGTCTCCAGCCGCTCCGGTTTATTTTTCAGTTGTTCCATGCTCGCTCCTTTCTGGCACCCCTATGTCCCGGGGTTTCTCAGGAGCAATTATACCAAATTCCGACAGCCTTCGCAAGGAACATCATGGTCTGGCCGGTCTGCTCAGAACTCCAGCTCCAGCAGCACCGGGCAGTGGTCGCTGCCCTCCACCTGATTCAGGATCTCCGCCCGGCGGATCTTGTCCCGCAGCCGGTCGGACACCAGGAAATAGTCGATGCGCCACCCGGCGTTCTTCTCCCGCGCGTGGAAACGGTAGGACCACCAGGAATAGGCCCCCTCCAGATCGGGATAGAGGGACCGGAAGGTGTCGGTGAAGCCGGCCTCCAGCAGAGTGGTGAACTTCTCCCGCTCCTGATCGGTGAAGCCGGCGTTCATCCGGTTGGTCTTGGGGTTTTTCAGGTCGATCTCCTCGTGGGCCACGTTCATATCGCCGCAGACCACCACCGGCTTCTGAGCGTCCAGCTCCTTGAGATAGGCCCGGAAGGCGTCGTCCCACTCCATCCGGTAGGGCAGCCGCTTCAGGCCGTCCTGGGAGTTGGGCGTGTAGACCGTCACCAGGTAGAACTCCGGGTACTCCAGCGTCACCGCTCTTCCCTCCCCCACGTGGGCGGGATCGTGGATGTCATAGGTCACTGACAGGGGCTCCTCCCTGGCCAGGATGGCGGTGCCGGAATACCCCTTCTTCTCGGCGGAGTTCCAGTATTCCAAATAGCCCCCAAAGTCAAACTCCGCCTGACCGGGCTGCATCTTGGTCTCCTGCAGGCAGCAGAAATCGGGGGACTCGGCCTGGAGGAACTCCAAAAAGCCCTTTTTCACACAGGCCCGCAGACCGTTTACGTTCCAGGATATATATTTCATAGGTTTCTCCTTTCACACCGGTGTGTCCCGGCCTTTTTCTGCCCTATTATACCCCGCTGACTGCCTATTTCGCAAGAACAGATTGATTTTCCCGCTCGCTCCGACTATAATAGGGCCTAGACTGATTCTCCGCCCAACCGCGGATCGACATGAATTTTTCCACCAAAGGAGTTTTTCTATGGGACACACTGTCATCCCTCAGGGATACCACTCCCTGCTTAGTCTGTACGAAACCCAGAAGGGTATCAGCCTGCTCAGGCGCCTGTTTGAGGACCAGCTGGCCGGCTCCCTGCACCTGCACCGGGTCTCCGCCCCCCTCTATGTGGCCGCCGGCTCCGGCCTGAACGACGACCTGAGCGGCGTCGAGCGCCCCGTTGCCTTTGACATCAACCAGGTGGAGGACGTGGCCCAGGTGGTCCACTCCCTGGCCAAGTGGAAGCGCCTGGCCCTGAAGCGCTATCAGTTCCACCCCGGCGAGGGCCTGTACACCGATATGAACGCCATCCGCCGGGACGAGGAGCTGGACAACCTCCACTCCGCCTACGTGGATCAGTGGGACTGGGAGAAAATTATCACACCCGAGCAGCGGAATGTGGAATATCTGAAGGAGACCGTCAACGCCATCGTCAAGGCCCTGGTCAACACCCAGACCTTCCTCCACTCCGTGTTCCCCGCCCTGTGCGTGCTGCCCCAGCTGCCCGAGCAGGTGACCTTCATCACCTCCCAGGAGCTGGAGGACCTCTATCCCGAGTACTCCGACAAGCAGCGTGAAAACGCCATTGTAGAGAAGCACGGCGCCGTGTTCATCATCGGCATCGGCGGCAAGCTCCGCTCCGGCAAGCCCCACGACAAGCGGGCCCCCGACTATGACGACTGGAGTCTGAACGGCGACATCCTGTTCTGGGACAGCATAAACAAGCAGGCCATCGAGCTGTCCTCCATGGGCATCCGGGTGGACCCCGCGGCCCTGGACCGCCAGCTCACCCTGGCCGGCTGCGATGACCGCCGTAAGCTCCCCTTCCACAAAATGCTGCTGGACGACCAGCTGCCCCTGACCATGGGCGGCGGCATCGGTCAGTCCCGTGTGTCCATGCTGCTGCTGGGCAAGTGCCATGTGGGCGAGGTCCAGTCCTCCCTCTGGGATCCCCAGACCATCCGCGCCTGCGAGGAGGCCGGGGTCATCCTGCTGTAACCCCCATCCATCCCAAGTCCGACGGCCCGCCCGGCCGCCGGACTTTTTTCTTTTTTTACCGGCATGAAAAATTTTTCGCAAATTGCAAGTGCAAGTTGGACACCCCGCACAGTAAAAATTTGTTA
>JAHHSD010000045.1 GCA_020025425.1 Oscillospiraceae bacterium | reverse complement strand
GCTCCAGCAGGGACTGGTTCTCCGCCCGTCCGCCCTCCCCCCTGAGCTGGCCTGCGTGGTAGAGGGCGGACGGGCGGAGAACCAGTCCCTGCTGGAGCAGACCTTTGACTACATCTTCTTCACCGGCAGCATGTCGGTGGGCCGCTATGTCATGGAAAAGGCGGCCAGGCACCTCACCCCTGTCACCCTGGAGCTGGGCGGCAAGAGCCCCTGTATTGTCACCCCCTCCGCCGATGTGAAGCTGACCGCCCGGCGTATTCTCTTCGGCAAGCTGCTCAACGCCGGTCAGACCTGTGTGGCCCCGGACTATGTCCTGGTCCAGGAAAAGCTCCTCCCCGCTCTGGCCCGGCAGCTTCAGGAGGAAATCGTCCATTTTCTTGGGGAACAGCCATTGGAAAACGCCCAATATCCCAAGATCATCAACAAGAAGCACTTCCTGCGCCTGTCCGCCCTGCTGTCTGACGGAACGATCCTGACCGGCGGACAGACCACCCAGGACCGCATCGCCCCCACGGTGATGACCGACGTGCCGGCGGACTCCCCCCTGATGACGGACGAGATTTTCGGGCCCATCCTGCCCCTGGTCCCCTACCAGACCTTAGAGGAGGCTATGGCCTACATCCAGGACAGGCCCAAGCCGCTGGCCCTCTACCTCTTTACCCGGGACAAACGGGAGGAACAGACTGTGCTGGAGCGGGTCTCCTTCGGCGGCGGCTGCGTCAACGACACCATCGTCCATCTGGCCACCCCCCACATGCCCTTTGGCGGGGTGGGGTCCAGCGGCATGGGCGGTTACCACGGAAAAAGCAGCTTCGACACCTTCTCCCACACCAAAAGTATTCTGAAAAAATCCCTCCACGTCGATCTGCCCATCCGATATCACCCCTATACCAAACAGAAGGAACGGCTGCTGCGGCTGTTTCTGAAGTGAGAAAAGCCCCGCTGTGTGCTCACAGCGGGGCTTTTTGTGCATGGTGCAGTGTTTTGGAGATGGGCTACTGTTCTGCCGCCCACGCCAGGAGCTGTTCCTGCTCCTCCCTGGTGTAACAGCCGTTCAGCACGGCCAGCAGGGCGTTGGCCGACATGTGTTCGGGCAGTTTCATCTCCCGCAGCAGGGCCAGCCGCCGCTTGGCGCTGTCCGCTCCGCCGGTCAGTCCGGCGGCAAACAGGTCGGCCTTGGTCAGCCCGCCCTGGGCGCAGTCAGCGGCCGTCCCATCCAAAAAGGTGGCCCCACATCGGCGCAGGCAGTCCTCCAGCACCTGGGGGGTCATGCCCTCCACCCCCAGCTTGCCCTCCTTGCCGCCTACCTTCTTCCGCTTCTCCTTTCCGTAGATGTCCGGAATGTAGGCGTGCTTCAGATATTGTCCCGGGATGGCGCTCTTGATCCGGTTCCGGATCACAAAGCCCGCGCCGTCCGAGTCGGTAAAGACAATCAGGCCCCGGCGCTGGGCCGCCGTGCGCAGCAGGGCCATCTGCTCCGGATTTTTGAAGATTCCAAACCCCGCCGTCTCTAAAATCAGGGTATCCACCACCTGAGACAGGGCGTTTTTGTCGTACCGCCCTTCCACCACGATGGCCTCTTTCAGTTTCAGCATGGCAGTCTCCTTATCTCGGGTTGGCCAGCTCCAGCAGCAGCGTGGTCAGAAGCTGCTGGGGATCGCCCCCGGAGGATTTCATATCCAGGTCCGCCTGGGCGCACAGCACCACCGCACGGCGGCACCAGCCCAGGGAAAACCGCCGGGCCGACCGCATCAGCTTGTCGGCCGGGTAGGGCTTCAGGCCCCACAGCCCGGCCAGATCGGCCGCACCCCGGCCGCTGTCCAGCATAAGCCGGGCGGAGTAGAGCTGACGCATCTGCTTTCCCAGGGAGAAGAGAATCCGCATGGGGGGCTCCTGCATCTGATACAGCTCCCCCAGCACCCCGGCCGCCCGGTCGAAGCTGCCCTCGCCGATGGCGTCGGTCATGCGGAAAACCACCGCGTCCAGCTGCGGTGTGGCCACCGCATCAATGTCCTCCCGGGTGATCCTGGCCCCCTTGGCGTAGGCCCCGATCTTCTCGATCTCTCCGATCAGGTTGTTCATCAGATCTCCGCACAGGAAGATCAGATCCAGGGCCAGTCTGGAATCAATGTCCTTCCCCAGGGCCCGGAACCGGCGGCGGACCCAGTCCACCAGATCTCCCTGGTCCTGCCGGGAGAAATCCACCACCAGGCCGTTCTGCTTGATGGCGGCGGTCAGCTTGGTCCGGGCGTCCCCCTTGTATGGGATCAGGTCGTAAATGAATACCAAGCAGCAATAGTCAGGCAGCTCGGCAAAGATCCGGCAGTACTCCGCCCGGTCCTTCTCCCCCGCCTTGAAGAGGTCGAAGTCCGTCACGGTGATCAGGGTGCGCTCCGCCATCATGGGCAGGCAGTCAATGGCCTCCTCCAGCCGGTGGGGGGACATCTCCTTGGCCGGGATCTGGTGGTGGTTGAACTCCCCCATTCCGCTGGAGAGCAGCAGCTCCTTCAGTCGGCCCAGATAGTGGTCCCGCAGATAGGTCTCCTCCCCGTGGAAGAGATAGAGCTTCCCCGGCGTTCCGGCGGACAGCTCTTTTTTCATCTGCTGATACCCAGTGGTATCCGTTTTTCCTCTGGGTGGCATGGCCGCCCCTCCTTTTTCATCAATGGTCCAACCGTATTTGAATGGTCCCACACTGGTCCGTACGGTAGACCGGAATTTCTCCAAAGCGTTCCAGGGTCTCCGGGTCCGGATGCCCGAACCGGTTGTGCTGTCCCGCTGAGATCAGCACTATCCGGGGCCTGGCGGCCTCCAGCAGTGCCTGTGAGTTGGAGTACTTCGAGCCGTGGTGGCCGGCCAGCATGACCTCCACCTGGGGCAGCGTGGTGTGTCCCACCAAAATCCGTTCGACTTCCGCGCCCATATCACCGGTGAGCAGCACCTGGTTTTCTCCGGAGCTTGCCAGTACCGTCAGTCCCCGTTCGTTGATATCTTTCCTTCCAAGCGGCGCAAATATGGTCACATCCCGGTCCCCGCCCAGGCGGACCTGAGAATCCCGGGTGACGACCCACACCGGGATCTCCCGTTCCTTCGCCAGCGCCAAAATCTCCCGGCGCAGGGGTGAGTCCTCATCCACCTCCGGAATGGCAATGGCTCCCACCTTCAGCCGCTCCAGCAGTTGGGGCACGCCGTTGGCGTGATCACTGTGAAAATGGGACAGGACCAGCAGGTCCACTCCATTCCGCCCCGCATTCTGAATATGGTTGGCCGCGATATCACCGGCACTGTCATAGCTGTCTCCGCCGCAGTCCACCAGGGTGAGAAATTTTCCCTGCCGCACCAGGACACACTGGCCCTGGCCCACGTCAAAGGCAGTCACAGACATGTCCCCCGCCCCAAATTCTATGGAAGTGAGCAGGGCCGCCGTACACAGGGTAATGACCGCCAGGGAGGCCGGCAGATAAAACCGCCTTCTTCTCTTCCTGACAAGGGCAGCCAGGATGCCCGCCGACAGAATACACACCCACAGCTTATAGTAGACCGAGTCCATGGTGATGGACGCAAAGGGCAGACGGGCCAGCCACCGGACGGCCCAGTCCATATACCGGGCCAAGGGCGCCACCGCCAGAGCCAAAAGCTGTGCCAGGGCCGGGGAAAGCATCCCTGCCAGTCCCACCAGCAGACCGCCGCAGAAGATGCCCGCGACCGCCCACAGGGTCACAAAATTGGCCAGGGGCGAGATCAGGGACACGCTGGAGAAGTGCAGCGCCGTCAGCGGAAGGGTGAACACCATGGCTCCAAAGGTGGCGGCCAGGGTGTCCGCCAGATAGCCGGGCACCAGATTCATCACCCAGCGCAGGGTCCAGGGCTTGGCCTGTGCTCCGCACAGCTTCTCCCGCAGCGCCCGGCTGATGGGTTCGGCCGTCAGGAAAATGCCGGCTACTGCGGCGAAGGACAGTTGGAGTCCCACATGGGTCACCGCCAGGGGGTTCTGGACCAGCAGCACCAGCAGGGCCGTCCCCAGGGCTGTTGCGTCGTCCCGCTCCCGGCCGAACAGGGGCGCCGCCAGCAGGAGCAGGATCATCACGGTGGCCCTGGTCACAGACGGGGTACAGCCCGCTGTCACCATAAAAATCAGCATGACCGGCATGATGATCCACGCGGTCCGGCGGCGGTGCTTGCCCAGCAGACAGGTCAGAAAGGCCGCCAGGAAGGACAGATGCATCCCGGAGACCGCCGCAGTGTGGCTCAGACCCGCCCGCTGCATGGATGTGGTGAAGGAACGGGTCAGACTGTCCCGATTTCCCAGGACAATGGCCAGCACCTGTCCGCCCTCCTGCCGGGGAAAGGCGCTGCGGATGCTGTCCTCCAGCGCCCGGGACATCAGGGCCGGGATGGCGCGCAGCGGCGGGCGCTCCGGACGCTCCACATGCAATGTGCCGTAGGCCGATCCCCGGAGAAACACGCCCTTGGCCGTGTAGTAGGTGATTTCCTCCCCGGAGCTGCTCCGGTCCGCCGGCTCACAGTGGACCACGGATTGGATCTGATCTCCGGGGCGCAGACCCCTCCCCTGTTCATCCAGATAGAGCAGGGCGTCCACCCACACGCCGTCCTCCGTCTCGGTCCGCACCAGTACCGACCAGCCCTGGTGGGTCCGTTGGGGCCACTGGAGCACCTGGGCAGTCATGCGGACAGTCCGGTTCTCCAGCTCCTTGGCCGGGGCCAGAAACAGGGCCCGGTATCCCGCTGTCCAGCTGAACCCCAGGGCCAGGCCCAGACCGATCAGAGCGGCCTTCTTCCGATTCCGACTGGAGCGATGGCGGTTTAAGCACATGAAAAAAGCCGCTGTCAGCGCACATACACCGCCCAGCGGCAGCAGGGCCGCGTCCAGCCGTCCGTAGACCGCCAGTACCACGGCAGCTGTATAAGAGGCGGCCAAAATGGCTATGATTCGCATTTTGGCCGCCCTCCTCTGTTCAATTTTCAGCCGTCCTCACGCGGCGGGGCTCCGCATGTCAGCCGAATCCATATTTTAAATGTATGGGATGCGCCCGTCCACCTGCTTGGGAATCAGGCCCATTTTATAGACGATGGGCAGCAGGGCCTGGAACAGGACCAGCAGCATCAGTGCCTGGGGAATGAACAAAATTGTGTTCTTGATCGCGCTCTTGGTCAGGTAGTAGAGATACCCCTGCTTGTACAGGATGGCGCTCCACACGGAGCCCAGGAACACGTTCATCACATTGGTCAGCAGCTTGGCCAGGAAGATCCGGGTCACAGTGATCCGGGTCCGGTAGAAAAAGAAGGAATAGATCAGGCAGCCCAGCATGGTGGTCAGCATATAGCCCGGGAAATAGGGGGCTCCGCCGCTGTTGAGGATAAACCCGAGGGTGTCCTCCACCGCCGCGAAGCCGATGACCCCCACGGGGCCATAGACCAGGGCGCACAGGGCCCGGGCCAGGAAGCTGAAGGTGATCTTCAGGTTCTCCCCCACCGGAATGGAGAATTTCTGCAAAATCATGCAGGCTGCCACCATCAGAGCGGCAAAGGCAACATTGCGCAGAGCGCCTGCGCTCTTTTTAGCCGTCCTCCAATAGGTGGGCGTAAATGGGGTCTTGAATAGGGTCTGATCAGTTGTCTGGTTCAAAAAAATACCTCCTCCTGTGTAATCCGGCAGTTCCGTTGATGGAAAGGCCGCACAGAGGAGGCAGTTTACCTCTCTCCCTATGCGGCAGCGGGATGCGAACCATGTACTGCCGCGTTTGAAAACGCTGTTCGTCCGACGGACAACTCCCCGTCCCGTCAGCACTCAGCCCTGAGGGCAACACACATGGTCCTACTCTGCCTTTGTCTTTAGTTTAGCGCTTTTCCCCGGGAAATGCAAGGAGAAATTATCCTCGGTCCCGGCTGACCGCGGAAACCGGTTGATCCCGCCATCAGCAGGCGGTTTTGTCCGAAAAGATTGACAGTTCTGTCCGGCTTATGCTATCATTTTAATACATAAAATGCGATATTATGCCGAAGGCAGCGCCTATACCGCAGCATCATAACAAAAGCCGCTCTAACGGCGAAGTGGAGGTTTATCAATGATCAATAAGGAACGTCTCCTGTCCACCTTTCTGGACTATGTGCAGATCGACAGCGAGAGCGGCAATGAGGCCGCTATGGCGGCCCGCCTGAAGGCCGATCTGGAGCCCCTGGGCTGCCAGCTCTGGATGGATAACAGCACCGACAAGACCGGCAGCAGCACCGGCAATCTTTTCTGCACCCTGCCCGGCACCGTCCCCGGCAGCGCCCCCCTGTTCTCCGCCCACATGGATACCGTGGTGCCCGGCGTAGGCGTGGTCCCTGTGGTGAAGGACGGCGTTATCCGCAGCCAGGGGAACACCGTTCTGGGCGGCGATGACAAATCCGGTGTGGCTGTCATCGTAGAGACTATCCGCACCATCGTGGAGCAGGGCCTGCCCCACCCCACCCTGTACGCCGTGTTTACCGTCAGCGAGGAGGTCGGTCTGCTGGGCTCCAAGCACATGGATTATTCTCAGATCAAGGCCGACCGTGCCCTGGTGCTGGACAGCAGCGGCGACGCCGGCAAGATCATCACCAGCGCCCCCGGCCAGTATAAGCTGAAAGCCACCGTGGTGGGCCGCCGCGCCCACGCCGGGATCGCTCCCGAGGACGGGATCAGCGCCATCCAGGTCCTGTCTGAGGCCATTTCCAACATGAAGCTGCTGCGCATTGATGAGGAGACCACCGCCAACATCGGTTCCATCAACAGCCAGTATGCCACCAACATCGTCCCTGAGCGGGCCGACCTCATGGCCGAGGCCCGCAGCCGCAGCGATGAGAAGCTGGAGGCCCAGGCCAATCACATGCTGGACTGCCTGAAAAACGCCTGCGAGAAGTACGGTGCCACCCTGGAGGGCGGGCTGATCAAGGCCTACGGGGCCTTCTGCCACAGCGATAACGACCCCCTGGTTCAGGAAGTGATGCGTGCCTGTGAGCAGATCGGCCTGACTCCCTCTACCGCAGCCAGCGGCGGCGGCAGCGACGCCAACAACATGAACTCCCACGGTCTGAAGGCCCTGGTGCTGGGCACCGGAATGTCGAAGGTCCACACAGTGGAAGAGGAGCTCACTGTCAAGAATCTGGAGGACACCGCAGCGCTGGTATTGCAGATCGCACTCAACAGCGTCCAGTAAGTTCTGTTCTGCCGCATATATTGTGATCTCCCTAAAACGGTCCGAGTCCGTAAGGATTCGGACCGTTTTCGTTTGCTTTCAGCCCCTTAACAATCAGTTTTCAAATTCCCGCTCCGCTGTCTTGCCATTCTCTGAACCTGGCAAAACGGCGCACCTGCCTCAGTTTTTGCCCGCATTACAGAGCTTTAACCTGCACAATACACCACCATTATCATCCCAGCTCTTTACAAATTCAGTGAATTGGATTAAAATATACTTAGCGTTTAATGCGCAAAAACGAGAAACAGATGTTTCAAATCGGCCTATTTGTTTCAATCTGGATAATTTGGGAGATTCAGGGTATTTTTCAGCTTAAATCCCGTCTCCACAGACCAGATTTTTCACTTCCGCAAAGGCCGATTTATCCGGTTTACATCTTGATGCGCCTGTATTTTGATAACATTATGTAATCTCATGGATGTCGAAATTATGTATTGCATCTGATCCGTTTTTTCTGTACAATGACGAAAAGCAAAGAGGAGGAACTTTATGGCAAATAAAAAGCACCAGGTTATCAGCAGCGTTGTTGCGCTCTCATTGACATGCTCCATGCTCCCCCAAACTGCATCGGCAGCGTGGATCAGCGGTCCATACCGCCCCAACGCCTCATCCTATTCCCAATCCGCAGCTCCCCAGCCCGCAGCTGCCAAGCAGGATGTATATATTAATAATAGTGGTGATGCAGCTTCAAAAGAATTTATCCAGTATGCGCAGCAGGGCAATGTCAGAATTCATATCGGCAAGGATGTACACCTCTCTGTAAGCGGTATCGCCGAATCAGGCGGTACCCAGCAGGGACGCATGCAGCCTGTCCTTTTCGCTGCCAACACTGAAGTCATTGGTGCCCCTGGTGCCAGCCTCTCCTTCTGGGCACCAATGCAGCTGACCGGCGATAATGTTTTATTTAAGGATATAACGATGAAATTCGTGTCCTCCAATGGCATGAATTCTGTCCCCCACCGTGAAATCTTTCTGGCCGGGTACGGCCTGACCCTGGATAATGTAATTACAGACAATCCTTCCAGCGGACACAATATCGGGGGGATTGGTGGTTCTGAAGGGAATCCACTCCCCCTCGTTTTTGCTGGCGGCTATAAGAGCGATTCCAGCAGCATTGGTTCCATCGGTCCCCATGCCCGTTTGACTGTCACGAATGCAAAGGATAACAAGACAAGATTCCAGGCAATATACCTCTCCCACAGCCAAAATTTGGCGCTGCCTCCCTTGGTCCAGGCCCCCATTGCCACAGAGTATACCGGCCCAGCGACGCTGGAGCTGGACGCCAAAACCCAGATCATGAACGGCAGTGATGACAAGGTCCAATTTCCCAGTGGTATTTTTGCAGAAAATACAACCAATGGACAAATCAAGTTTACTGGCAGCGGCACCATACTGCCTTCCACCCAGAAGTATACACTCTTCGGCAATGAGAACACCACTATTACGCTGGACCATGCAAACTTGAGCAGCCGTACTCTTTTGAAGAACGTTGGCCGTGTGGAAGTTGCTCCTGATACTTTTTTTGAACTGGATGCCAGTTCCACCGTCAGGGATGTCGTTCTGAATCCTGGCGGTACGCTGAAACCCCTTGGGGAAGCAAAGATTCAGGGTAATTTAACAGGTGGCGGCACTCTGCACTTTTTTAAACCGCAGGACCGCCCGGTGGGCCGACTGGATATTCAAGGCGCTGTAACCAATCAGACCACCGTTACTCAGGAGCAGTCTTTGGGCATTGGCCCCCGCATCACCACCAATAAAGGCACTCCAGGGGATGCGTTCCAGATGAAGCATGACCGCTATGCGCTGGTTTCTGAGGAAAGAGACGGCAGGCTCCTGTGGAGTGTAGCTCCCAACATCCCTGCACCCGTCTTTGATTCTGTAATGTTTAAGGATTCTACGGGCAAATATCAGATGAAAGAAATCGCTGTTGATCTGTCAAAGCTCCAGGACGGTGTGGATTCCACGGCATTTAAGGCAGTCTGCTCAGCCCCCGCCAACAAATATATTAATCCTAAGGACGCCGATTACTCAGTTCTGCTAGGCAATGTGCTTGCTGTAAAAAGCACATACTGGGCGAAAAAGGACAGCCCTGACTATGACAACCATATCGACTGGGCCGCCGAGATTTTCTTGCAGCAAGATGAAAAGTCATCCGCTCGGGATCTCTTCCATGTGGCTGTCTCTTCTACGCACACACAGGACGAGGACTACACCCTGCTATTTTTCAAGGATGATCCTAATCTTCCTCAATCTGGAAATGTAGCTTTTAGTGAGTTGAAAGCAGCTGCCCAGAGCGAGAAGCTGGCCGGTCAGCTGGTGGTACATCTGAAAGCCGGGACGACCGATCCCCAGCCCCCTGCGCCCCCCAGCGAGGTCACCTTCACACTGAACGCGGACAATAATCAGCCCACCTTCGGTGATCCGGTCAAGTTCACCTTTACCTCCTCCGACGCCAAGGCCGCCGGCAAAAAGGTCACTCTGTTCTCCAATGGCAAGCAGCTGGCGGAGCAGACCGTGGCGAATGGAAAAGCCGAGCTGACCTACAACACCGGCGACCGCGGCCTGCGCCCCGGCAAGAACACGATCACCGCCGTTTACGGTGACAGCGCAGCCGCACCTGCACCCGGTGCCTCCAGCGCTGAGACCACTGTGACCGTGGCGCCCAAGCAGCTGACAGCGGACATGTTCCAGAATATCGGCGCTCAGACCTTTAACAGCCAAAAACAGGAACCCTCAGTCACCCCCATCGACTCCGGCAATTTCCAGAACGGAGATTATACCGTCTCTTATCGGGACAACATCAACGTGGGTACTGATACTGCTGTCGCTGTCATCACCGCCGCAGACAACGGCTATTACAGCGGAGCCGTGGAAAAGGCCTTTACCATCAACAAGGCGTCCTACGGCAACCAGACCGCCCAGACCAGCACAAAATTCGGCACCAAGGGCAGTCTGGATCTGACCCCCTACCTCTGCGCAGGCGCTCAGGTGGGAACCGTCCAGATCGCTACCGATACTCAGCAGGTCATTGATGGCAAGCCTGCCATGGCCGCCGATGGCAAGACCCTGTCCTATCAGCTGAAGGCCGACGCCAGTGCGCACATCGGGGCCACCGCCGTCATTTCCGTGCCGGTGACCGCCCCCAACTATGCGGACTACACCATTTCTGTCACCGTTACCGTGGCCGACAAGCAGGTCCAGAGCGGCTTCCGGTTCGCCAGCGCTTCTGTGAACAAGATTTACAGTGACACCGACTTCACCGTCGCCGCCAGCGGTGCAGCTGCCGGCAGTACGGTGACCTACCAGAGCAGCAAAAAGGATGTGGCCACCGTGGACCCGTCCAGCGGCAAGGTGACCATCACCGGTGTCGGTTCTACCGACATCACCGCCACGGCTGCTCCCACTGCGGACTACGCACAGGCCACCGCTGTCTATACCCTCAAGGTGGACAAGAGCACCGTCCGCATCACCGCCAACAACAAGAGCGCCTATGTGGGTGACGCCACCCCCGTCCTGGGTGCAAAGGACTACACCGTTGACGGTTTGCGCGGCGGAGAAGCCCTGAAAAAGGAGCCCGTGCTTGAATACGCGGTCAAACCTGATATGACCAAGGCAGGCACCGTGGCCATCAACATCTCCGGCGCCGAGGTGGCCAAGGATCCGTGCTACAACCTGGTCTATGTCCCCGGCACTCTGACCATCAGGCAGAAGCCCAGCAGCGGCGGCGGTAACAGCGGCAATGACTACACCCCGCCCAGCAAGCACGAGACCATCCACCACCCCGACGGCTCCACCACCACCATCGTGACCAGACCGGACGGCTCCAGAGTAGAGACTACCACGGAGCCCAACGACGACAAGACTGTGATCGAGTCCAGAAAAGATGGTACAAGCACCACCACGATCACCAACAAGGCGGGCGACCGGATCGTGACCGACTACAAGCGGGACGGCTCCTCTGTCACCCAGAGCCGAATGGCCGATGGAACCTCCGCCACCACTACCGTGGACCGAAATGGTCTGCTGGAGGCGCAGGTCAAGCTCTCCAACAAGGCTGTCACAGAGTCTGTCAAGCATGACCGCCCCGTGGAGCTGCCCATGCCCCCTGTGGAGGTCACCCGGAACACCCGGAACGCACCTGTGGTCAAAGTGGACACCGGCTCTAAGGCAAAGGTAGAGGTGAGCGTCCCCGTGAAGTGGTCCACCCCCGGCACCGTTGCTGTGGTGGTCCGCAAGGACGGCACAGAAGAGGTGATCCGCAAGTCCGTTTCTGATCGGGATGGCGTGACTTTCTCCGTAAGTGACGACGCTACCATCAAGATCGTGGACAACTCCAAATCCTTTGTAGACACTAACGGCCACTGGGCCCAGGATGCCATTGACTTCGCCACCAGCCACGAGCTGTACAGCGGCACCAGCGACATGACCTTCAGCCCCGACCAGGGCATGACCCGCGGTATGCTGGCCGTAGTGCTCCATAACCTGGAGAACAACCCCCAGAGCTACGGATATACCAGCTTCGGGGACGTGAAGGGTAACGCCTGGTACGCCGATTCCATCCGGTGGGCTGCGGAGCAGGGCATTGTCTCCGGCTACGGAAACGGCAGCTTTGGACCCGACGATCAAATCAGCCGTGAGCAGCTGGCAGTCATGCTGTGGAAATACGCCGGAAAGCCCAGCTCCCACACATCACTGAACTTTACAGATGCCGCTCTGGTTTCTGACTTTGCCCAAGACGCGATGAAGTGGGCCGTAGAGAACGGCATCATCAGCGGCACCGGCTATCACGCCCTGAGCCCCAAGGATACCGCCACCCGCGCCCAGGTCGCAGCCATGCTGATGCACTTTATGGAGCTGTAAAGCAGCAAAACACAGCCCATCATTAACAGCCCCATTACCAACACGCAAAATAACCCCCTAAGACAGACGGCAGCATTGCCTGCGGTCTGTCTTAGGGGGAATTTTCATATATATATTTGTTCCGATTGTCCCTCCCCTGTAATCTCTTTATACGATCCGGACCTCAATAATCCATCAACTCTGTGGTTGTAGACCAACGTTCAAGGTAAATGCTTCCTTTATACGTTGTGTATTTTCTTATACAGTCCAGAAAGTCTAAGATCCTGCTTAAAAAACCTGTAAGCAAATACAACTGTAATTATCATTGTCACCGATTCAGACACCGTGGTGGAGAACCACAAGGAATCGCCTCCAACAACAAATGCCAACAAGTAAATAGCAAGAACGAGCAAAATCAATCCTCTGTTAAGTGAAATGGTCAATGCATATTTAGGCTGTTCCATTGCAGTAAAAAAGTCTGCCATTACCACATTAACACCAATCAGCAAGAAAGAAATGGAGAACCGCCGAAGTGCCATCACTGTATAATCAAAAAGGCTGGAGGAAGACTGAAGGAATATTCCAACAATTGGACCAGACGCCAGGTTGACAATCAGGAAAATCACAAGTCCCACACCTGTTGCAAAGCAAATGCCATAACGTAAGAAAGTATTACATGTCTTTTGGTCATTTGCCCCATGTGCATAGCTCGCCAAGGGATGAAGGCCCTGTGCGGTACCTGTCATGCTCATAAGGGCAAGTGTATTGATATAGCTTATAATCGTATAGCAGGTGACTTTATCTTCTCCCAAGACCGTCAAAACAGCATGGTTAAATACAAAGATAACTATTGCATTAGAAATTTCATTCAGTCCCTCCGGCAGCCCCAATGGAATTGCTCTGCGGTAGACGGCAAGGTCCCAACGAAATGGCTTGAATTTCAACAGCTTTGCCCTAAAAATAAAGTACATAATGAAAATACAGGTTGAAGTGACCTGTGCAATACCAGTTGCTAAGGCCGCTCCCCATACTCCCCAGTGAAAGTGCATCACAAAGACATAATCCAAAACGATATTCATAATGGCACAGGAAATCACTCCGATGGTACTTACTTCTGGGGCACCATCCGCTTTCACCTGGACTTCCAGATTATAGGAAATTGCAAAAAAGATTGCAAACGGGGCAATTGTTCCTACATAGTGCTTGACGTAGTTAAATGTAGTCTCTGTGAGTTCTTTTCCACCCAGAATCTGAACTACCTTATCCAAATTCAACAGTGTAACCAGAGAAAAAAGAATGCAGATAATCCCAACTACCACAAGGTTCTGATTGAAGTAATCATTTGCTGTCTTCACTTCACCCTTTCCTAACGCAATTGAGATAACCGTAGCTGTGCCAAATGCAAACAGCAGCCCCAATGAGAAGATTGAATTCACATATGGCATTGAAAGATTCACTGCTGCCAGTGCCTGTTCACCAACGCCTCGTGCCACAAACAGGCCGTCTACCATGGAATACAAGGAAAATACCCACATGGACGCAATAGAAGGCAACACAAACGACAAAAATTTGCGAAATAGCAACATATTCAGCTCCGTTCCAGGGCATAAGACAACATTCCATGCTTAGAGATCGGGAAAAAGGTGGTCCAGCAGTGCCGTGCACAGGAGTTCCTCCCACCGATACATTCCTGAGTATTCACCTGGGTGTTTACTATCTTCATCCCCCTGACCATTTATTACATAGAATATTCCATTACCCTTTTTCCGATCAATAAAAAGTCCTGCCAGCAGACCAAATGCCTCACCAAAATGTCCGGTCAAGGAAATACGACGGTCCTTTAAGAAATGGTCCATCACTTGCAGCCCCGGACAATAACAGGTCATCAAGCCGTTGTAACTGTCCCCATTCTGAAGCTGCGGATCATACCGCCAACATGGTGTGAACATGGTATTAACGGACTCTTCAGACAGAAACTGCCGGCCGTTGAGCTGTCCATTCTGGAGAAATAACTCAGCCAGAACCGCCAGTTCATTCATGGAAATCCGCAGGCCCCCCTGTGGAGAAAAAACAGTCCCGTTGTCACCAATGTGGTAATGACTTAAATCCGTCATAACTGATTTGCCTCCCAAGTCAGGATTCGTAATCAGCACCTGATTCTTGGGCTGAGGTACATCGTTGTAATCATCAATTTGAGCCTGCCACGGCAGTGTTGAGTTCCAAACATCGTCTTTTCTTTTCTGGTACAGCGGTGAAAGCTGGTGCAGTTCCTCCGCAGAAAAATCTCCTACATTGAAGCTTGCCCCAAGTCCCATCGGTTCCAAGACATTCTCTTTCAAATACTGATCAAATCTCACCCCGCTCAACCGCTCGAACATAGTACCAATTAGCCCATAATTCAGGTTTGAATAATGAAAATATGTACCAGGTCTCTTCTGAATTCCATCCAGTCCATTGGTAAAATGCTCGCCATCTGCATAATATTTGCCGTTTGGCAGGAACATCTCTTCAATGCACTCCTCAGGCGGAATTGAATATACGCTTCCATCCAGCACTGACGAAGTGTGAGACATCAGCATACGAAGTGTGATGGGGGTATCCGGATAATTCGGATTTCTCAACGAAAATCCAAGATATTCACTGGCATCGTGATCCAAATCCAGTTTCTGCTGATCTACCAGCCGCATCACTGCTATGGCTGAGAACACTTTTGAAATAGACGCAGTTCGGAACCTGGTATCTGGTGTAAACGGAAGCGCTGCCTGCTGCGCAGATGCCACACGACGCACGCCTCCGCATCCTTGATACAAAATCTGACGATTGGAAAATGCCATGACGCCATAGGCTGGCACAGGCATAATTGGATCGTTCAGAATTTTGTGCAGATCTTTCTCTAATTTCTGGAAACGTTCTTTTTGATCATTGGATGGATAAATTTTTTTCATATCTCAAACTTCTTTCTGTCCGTAAATTATGTACCTTTTCTTCTTGCCATATTGTTCACAAAAAAGGAACAACTTCTGCCTTGAATTCAAAGACTTTTTTGATAGACTGGACGTAACGTAATATAGGCGGGGGATGAGCGTATCAAAACAGACTTTTTTTCTTCGCAAATTGCAAGTGCAAGTTGGACACCCCGCACAGTAAAAATTTGTT
>JAHHSD010000044.1 GCA_020025425.1 Oscillospiraceae bacterium | reverse complement strand
CGAGCTGGGTTCAGAACGTCGTGAGACAGTTCGGTCCCTATCTGTTGCGGGCGTAAGAGATTTGAAGGGAGCTGTCCTTAGTACGAGAGGACCGGGATGGACAGACCTCTGGTGCACCAGTTGTCCTGCCAAGGGCATAGCTGGGTAGCTACGTCTGGACGAGATAAACGCTGAAAGCATCTAAGCGTGAAACTCTCCCTAAGATTAGATCTCTCATCCTTTATGGAGTAAGGCTCGACGTAGACTATGTCGTTGATAGGTCAGAGGTGGAAGCGTCGTGAGGCGTGCAGCTGACTGATACTAATAAGCCGAGGGCTTGACCTACAAGATCGTAAAGAGAATTAACGCAGGCGCTTGCTGTGAGAGTAAGGTATGTTTCACTGTTCGGTTTTCAGGGCGCAGGCCATAACGAGTTGGTGTTGATTAGAACGAGGGTCCACCCGTTCCCATTCCGAACACGGAAGTTAAGCTCGTTTCTGCCGAAAATACTTGTCTGGAGACGGACCGGGAAGATAGGTAACGCCAACACAAAAGGACATCCGATTAGGATGTCCTTTTTCTTTTGCCTGGAGATAGTTCTGTATGATTTGACCATTTCTTGCGCCGTCCGGACAGGGATCTTTGATATTGACAATTTCCATAAAAGTCATATAATTAACATTATCAACTTGTCTGGAGGAGGAACGGATGGCAGAACTTAATTGGCTGCAGATGCTTGCCTTGCAACAGGAACTGCATCATTTTACGCGGGCCCTTCTGGCTCAGGGGCAAAAGCAGACACTGACAGCCAGTGAGCTGGAACTGCTGTCCCGGCTGTACTTGCAGACAGAAGAGAGTACGCCGCTTGGCTTGAGCCGGCAGAGCGGTATGAAGAAGGAAGCGGTAAGCCGCTGTTTAAAACTGCTTTTTGAAAAGGGTTTTATTGCAAAAGACAGACATCCCCAGGACGAGCGGAGCTATATTCTCTCGTTGACAGAGAGCGGCAGGGAAGCACTCAGGGAAAATTATGGACCGGTCCTTCAGCCGATGTATGATTTGCAGCGGAATATGGAGAAAGAATTTGATATGCTGTTTCATCTGATTCAAAAGGCAAACAGCCAGATGGAAGCGGCAATGAGCAGATAAACTGAGATAAATTTAAGGAGGTTATAGAGTGCGCTTTTATGATGCATTACAGATGGATCCCTCAGTCCTGAAACAAAAGATTCGCGCATCGGAGGACACCGGCGAGCGCCGGAAGCTGATGGCCGCGATTGCGGTCCGTTCGGCACTGATCGTGCTCTTTGCGATTATGGTGATCTCTCCGGCCGGCAAGGTATTCGGCCAGGAGAACAGCCCCATGGCAGTGGCAATGTTCTGTATCCTGCTGGGTATCCGTTTTGTGGATTTTGGCTACTGTGTCCGGGACTCCCTGATTAACTTTGCGATCGTGTTTGTGCTGCTGCTGGTCGCACCCTCTGCGGCAGCGCACATGAACCCGTTCCTGGCGGCCCTTGTCCACTCTGCCGCCTTCTTCGTCATTCTTTTTATGACCAGTGACCGGCCTGAGATGGGAAATGCGGGGCTTTATACCTTTGCCTATATCTATCTCTCCGGCAACCCTGTTTCCGGAGTGCTGCTTGGAAAGCGGGCACTGCTGACGCTGGTGGGCTACGTCTTGTGCGCGGCCATCCTGTTTGTGAAGCACCGCAAGAAAAATCAGGACGTCCGTTTCCGGGACGTTGTGGCGCGGTTCAGCTTCTCCAACAAGGTCACCCAGTGGCACCTTCAGCTTGCACTGGGCGTGGGTATTCTGCTTGCACTGGGCAGCTACTTCAACCTGCCCCGCATGATGTGGGCGGCCTTTGCATGCGGCTCCATTCTGGGCTGTTATTCGGCCACTCCCGTGGAGGCAAAGGAGCGGGTGGGTCAGCGTATGATCGGCGCCTGTGCAGGCTCCCTGATCTTCTTTCTGGGCGTTCAGATCCTGCCGGAGTCCCTCCTGCCCTTCCTCGGTCCCTTTGGCGGCCTGTGTATGGGCTTCTGCACCGACTACCGGTATAAGACCGCCTGCAACTGCCTGGGAGCCATTATGATGGCTGCCAGCGTGTACGGGGCACATGGTGCAGCGGCACTGCGTGTGGTGGACAATCTGCTGGGTGTCGCCTTTGGATTCGTATTTTTGGTCGCGTACCAGAAAGTGGCGAGCCTGTGCTGTGGCTCAGAAGAGCTGGACGGCATCGAGGACCCCTCAGTGTAATAAAAAGCGGCAGGCACTCTGTGCCTGCCGCTTTTTTGCTGCTATGCGGGGAAACTTACATCTCCACAGGGAAGGAGACCCTGGCGGTGAAGAGATCGGCCTGGGTCCGGATGTCCAGCACGCCGCCGCAGACCTGGGTGAAGGAGGAGGCAATGGACAGCCCCAAGCCGGACCCGCCGTCCGTGCGGCTCTCATCCCCCCGGACAAAGCGGGCCAGATAGTCTGTGTGAGCGTTCAGCTCCGTCGCGGAGGTGTTTTGCAGAACGGTCACCACCTGACCATCCTGCTGTTCCATGGTGAGGTAGACCCGGGAACCGCTCAGGGAATAACGCAGCGCGTTGGAGATCAGATTCTGAAAGACCCGGTACAGCCGCTCGCTGTCCGCCCTGATATAGATGGGGGATTCCGGGATGGACAGGCGGAACACCAGTCCGCTGTCCTGAATGGCCTCGTCCTGGTCGGCCAGGGTCTGCCTCAGCAGCCGCACCAGATCCAGCCGCTCCAATTTGACGGGCAGCTGCCCGGAGGAGGCCTTGCTGACCTCAAACACATCCTGCACCATGGCCTTCAGCCGCTGGGCCTTTTGGCCTAAAATGGCCACATACTCCCCAGCGGGCGGGTCCAGGTGCTCCTGCTCCAAAAGCTCCGTATAGCTGATAATGGAGGTCAGGGGCGTTTTCAGGTCGTGGGAGACGTTGGTGATCAGCTCGACTTTCATCCGCTCGCTCTGAGTGCGTTCCTCCACTGCCTGGTGGATCCCCTGCTGGATGTGATTCAGATCCTCCATGGTCTGGTGCAGGTCGTGCTGCTCCGGCAGGGAGACGGGATGGCTCAGATCGCCGGCCCGGACGGCCGCAAGGCGGTCGGACAACAGCCCGAGATCCGTCCAGAGCCTGTTTTGCCGAAGGAGGGACCACACCAGGACGGCCAGTGCAGCTGCACAGGGGAGAAGGGCAGCCACATGGAAAATGGGGGTAAACTCAATGTTGGCACATAACATACCGTAGAAACACACAAATTCCAGCAGCAGCACCATAAATGCCGCACCCATCAATCCGGCCATGCGGCTCAGCCGCTTCTGAATGGGCCGCTTGAGCTGCCGCGCAGCCAGCATTCCGCAGATACCATGGCTCCAGGGCCTTTTCTGATAGCGCCAGTCATTGACTCCGAACACATACCAGAGGAGAAACAGCAGCATTACGGCGCCGGGGTGATCGAGAATCTGCTGCAAAAGAATGGGGGGAGAATAGAGGACCGTCTCCGGGACGTCGTACACAAAGGAGGGCTCTCCATATAGTATCGTAGCCACATCACTGGACGTCTCGTAGGTGAAAGCGGACGAGGAGGAAGCGGCGTCAAGTACACCGTCAGATAACGTAACAGTGGCAGAGCTGGTGGGCGCGTCCACGAGGAACAGGGAGACCAGAGGGAGAACGAGGAGGAGCAGCTTCCATTCAAACCACATCTTTCCGGTAACACGGGCCAGGGCGCGATCAGCCCTCACCTTGTCCTGACGCAGGAACCGGGATGCCACCAGCAGCAGTACGCCGACAGCCAGGATGGAGGCCTGAGTATAAAACTGGGTGCGGAGGTCGGCCTGCTCCTTCTGCAAATAGTACAGGCGGTTATACTGTACGCTGCCGCTCCGGTAGTTGCCCTGGATAAAGACCTTTGGTGTGTCCAGGGCGGCCATGGTGACGCGGACGTCGGCCAGAGCGGGCCCCGCTGCGAAATTCCGGTAGCCCGGTACATACCACTGGTCCGGGTTGTCAAAGTCGTAGTAACCGTTTTTGTAGATGTCTAATTGCTGCCCGTTTTTCCAGATGGAGACCTTTGTCCCGTCAAATTGGAGCAGGAAGCTGTACTCCTTGGGGAAGTTGCTCGGCGTAGTTTTGTCCGTCAGGCCGCTCCGATTGGTGTAGAGAACCTCGCCGTTTTTCGAGACGGAATACAGCAGGTTCTGGTCGGGCGCCCAGAGCTGATGGAGCCGCTTGGCCTGCTGTGCCGGGGTGCCGCCGTTGAAGCCATAGAAGTTCAGCGGGCCGCCTGCCCCCATGTTCAGAAGAACTTCCAGGTTGGCGGCAATGTCCTGACGGAAGGCATACGTCAGCTGGTAGTCGGTCTGAAAGCAGTCCCTGACGTCCTGCCGCCCTTTTGAGGAAGACAGCTGCGCCCAGAAATAGAAGCCCGATTCGATCAGCAGCAAAACGCCCAGCAGGAAGGAGAGCAGTCCTGCGGCGGCCCGGAGAGTCAGTCCTTTTTTCCGGACCGGTACAGGTGCCGATCCGTTTGTCTGTGTGTCAGTTGTGTTTTTCCATTTTGTATCCAATGCCCCACACCACCTTTAAATAATCCGGCTCCCGAGGATTCAGCTCGATTTTTTCCCGAATGCGGCGGATATGGACCATCACCGTATTTTCCGAGGAGCCCAAGGCGTCCTCGCCCCACACTCTGCGGTAAATTTCCTCGGCGGGAAAAATCCGGCCGGGATTCCGCATCAGAAGGTCCATAATGCCAAGCTCCGTGGCAGTCAGCCTGACGGGCTCTCCGTCCGCTGTCACGGTCCGCCCGGCGGGATCATAGGCCAGACGGCCATTGATCAGCAGCCCGTTTTGGGGCAGCGCATTCACATCGCCAAGATGGGTATACCGGCGGAGCTGACTGCGCACCCGGGCCAGCAGCTCCTGCATCCCGAAGGGCTTGGTCACATAGTCGTCCGCGCCCATGGACAGGCCCAGAATCTTGTCGGATTCCTCACTTTTGGCGGATAGAACGATGATCGGCAGGTTTCGTCTCTCACGGATGCGGAGCACGGCGGACAGTCCGTCCAGCTTTGGCATCATCACATCCATCAGAATTAGCCGAAGGGCCGGATGGGTGGCCTGTTCCAGGGCCTCCATGCCGTTGTACGCTCTTAAAACCTGATATCCTTCCCGCTCCAGCGCCAGCGCAATGGCGCCTGCAATTTCCCGGTCATCATCTACCACCAAAATAGTCTCTGGGGTCTGGTCCATGGATCTCGCTCCTTCCTCGTTTAGCCTGCCTATAAGATAGCAGGGGAATCTTAACAAGCAGGCGATGGGATTCTTACAAAATTATGAAGCCGCACCGCCGTCCCATGGGGCGGCGTTTTGGCAGGCTATCTCTTTATACCAAAAATTCCGCCGCATTTCAACAGAGCAGGGGAGCGCCCAATGGTCCTGCGGGGAATGTCAGCTCCCGGATTTTGAAAATAGAGCTTGCCTTCTGTACTGTTTTCCGCTATAATGAGTAAAACACAATTGAATGATTGTCTTCAGGGCGGGGTGTAATTCCCCACTGGCGGTATAGTCCGCGACCGGCTGTTTGTTTTAACAGCCGCTGACTCGGTGAAACTCCGGGACCAACAGTTACAGTCTGGATGAAAGAAGGCGAATACGGCAAAACCGTGCTGGATGCAGCGCGCTTTTCACGGTCGATCACCTGATGAAGTCAATGACGTCAAGGGTGTTTTCGATTCGCGGAGGCGCGCATTTTGCTGCCCAAAGGGCAGACATCACTGAGGAGGTTTTGTCATTGAACCAACTGAAAACCCGTCGACTGACCACAGCGGCCCTGTGCGGTGCGGTAGCTTTTGTACTGAAGTACATCAGCTTTTCCGTCCCCTTCATCTCACCCTTTGCGGAATTTGACCTGTCCGCCCTGCCGGAGCTGATCGGCGGCTTCATCCTGGGCCCCATCGGCGCCACGGCCATCATCGTGGTCAAGATCGCGCTGAGTATCGTGTTCCGGGGGAGCAGTTCCATGTTTACCGGAGAGGTACAGAATCTGATCCTGAGCCTGGCCTATGTCCTGCCCGCCGTGCTCTACTATCGGAGCCACAAGACAAAGCAGGGGGCAAAAATCGCATTGCTGCTGGGCAGTGTGATCAGCATTGTGATCGCGGTCTTTACCAACCTCTACTTGATTTTCCCCGCCTACATGGCAGTTTACGGCATGAACTGGGATAATATCGTGCAAGCCTGCTCGGCGGCGAATCCCGCAATCAAGGATGTGCCCACTATGGTGGCTTTCTCCGTGATCCCCTTCAACCTGATTTCCCGCACACTCACTTCTGCCCTTACCCTGCTGGTCTATAAGAAGATCAGTGTCCCCATTAAAAAGCTGATGACACAGCATGATGACAGGAGGATTTCCCATGAATTACAGTATTGATAAAGACCTGACCTTTGCCCAGGCGGCAGACCTGATGTTTCAGAAGCTGGGGGACTGGAAGGTCATGGCGCTGGCCAGCTCGGTCAACGACTATGTGATGGTCCGCAATGTCAGCTGCCTGTTCTATGACAGAAAGGTCTATTTCAAAACGGACAAAAACTTCCGCAAGACCCAGCAGCTGTTCCAGAACCCCAATGTGGCCATGTGCTGGAGCGGCGTGCAGATCGAGGGGACCGCGGAAAACAAGGGCCTGGTGGTGGACGAGCCGGGCCGCCGCTTTGAGGAGGGCTATAAAAAGTATCTGTGGGGCAGCTATAACAAGTACTCCCACGAGGATACCGAGATCCTCATTGAGGTCCGGCCCAGGTTTGTGGAGATCTGGGACACCAGTGAGGACAATTATGCCTATCAGATCTTCCTTGACTTTGAGAATGAGTCTGTGGAGGTCAAGAAGTACGATCAGGAGCCCTGACCGGCCCGCAGGATTTGATTGTGATGAAAAGCAAGGCTGAGCTGAATGCTCAGCCTTGCTTTTTTGACGTTCAGGCCTGACGGGGGCGGCAGTGGAGCGGGGGATCTGACCGGCCTGTAAAAAGCTATCTTAGAGCGAAAGAAAAAAGTGCTGAAAAGCGGGGAAAGAGAGAGAAATGTACCGGATTTAAAGATTTGACATACATTTTACAAGAAGTGACTTTCGCATTTTACAATGGATCCGTATGATGTAGCTGTACCCGAAAAGAGCCAATCAAATCAAAGGAGATCATTGAACATGAAAAAGACACTGATTCTTGCCCTTTCTGCTGCCATGATGCTGGGTGCCCTGGCGGGCTGTGGCAGCCGGGACCAGGCTGCCGCAGGCAGCTCCGCCGGCCCTGACCCGAAGCCCTCGGCGGTGGAGACACTGTCCGGGACCGTGTCCGCTGATGGGTCCACGTCGATGTCCAAGGTCATCGGGGCGCTGGGCGAGTCTTTTATGAACACCCATCCAGAGGTCACCTTTACCTATAATCCCACAGGTTCCGGCTCCGGCATTACCGCCGTCCAGGAGGGCCGCTGCGATATCGGCCTGGCCAGCCGGGCACTGAAGGATTCCGAAAAGGAGGGCGGTCTGACCGAGACTGTGCTGGCCTATGACGGCATCGCGGTGGTGGTCCACCCGGACAACGGGGTCTCCGACCTGAGCCTGGAGCAGATCGCTGATATTTACACCGGAACGATCACCAACTGGAACCAGGTCGGCGGCGCGGACGGGGAGATCGTGCTGATCGGCCGTGAGGCTGGCAGCGGCACCCGGGATGGCTTTGAGTCCATCACCGGGACCGGGGGCGCCTGCAAGTACCGCCAGGAGCTGACCTCCACCGGCGATGTGATCACCACCGTGTCCCAGAACCCCAGCGCCATCGGATATGCCTCCCTGTCTGCGGTGAAGGACAGCGTCAAGGCGGTGAGCGTGGGCGGGGTCGCTCCCAGTGAGGCAACTGTGCAGGACGGAAGCTACAAGGTCCAGCGCCCCTTCATGCTGGTTACCAAAACCGATGCGCAGCTGAAGCCGGCACCCCAGGCCTTCTTTGATTACATCACGTCTGCCCAGGCGGAGGAGATCATCTCCAATGCCGGTGTTGTGGCGGCAAACTAAGGGGGACGGGGGAGAGCGGCGGCTGTTCAGAGCTGCCGCTCTCCCTCTGAGAAAGGTGATGCTTATGAGTCATAACAAGCAAGGGGTGGAGCGGGTGGTCCAGGGCGTTTTCCTGATGCTGGGGCTGGTGACGGTGGCCTGTGTCCTGCTGATTACCCTGTTTATGGTGCTGTCCGGTCTGCCGGCCATTGGGAAGATCGGCCTGACGGACTTTTTGCTGGGGAAGGAGTGGGCCCCCACCAGTGCGGAGCCCAGCTATGGCATCCTGCCATTTATCCTGACCAGTATCTACGGCACGGCGGGCGCCGTTTTGCTGGGTGTACCGGTGGGCTTCCTCACCGCTGTTTACCTGGCCAAGGCCGCCCCCAGGCGGGTGCGGACGGTGATGGAGGCCGCCGTCAGCCTGCTGGCTGGCATCCCCTCCGTGGTGTACGGCCTGGTTGGCATGCTGGTGCTGGTGCCCGCCATCCGCAGGGTGTTTGATGTGCCGGACGGCTCCAGCCTGCTTGCGGCCATCATTGTGCTGGCCATTATGATTTTGCCGTCCATCATCAAGGTGTCTATGACCGCCCTGGAGGCGGTGCCCCGGGAATATGAGGACGCATCCCTGGCCCTGGGGGCCACACCCACGGAGACCTACTTCCGGGTCTCCGTCCCGGCGGCCAGAAGCGGCATTGCCGCGGCGGTGGTGCTGGGCGTGGGCAGGGCCATCGGCGAGGCCATGGCGGTTGTGATGGTCTCAGGAAACGTGGCCAATATGCCCTCCCTGTTCCAGAGCGTGCGTTTTCTGACCGCGGCGGTCTCCAGCGAGATGTCCTACGCCGCCGACGGTCTCCAGAGGGAGGCCCTGTTTTCCATTGCGCTGGTGCTGTTCCTGTTCATCATGCTCATCAACGGGGCACTGAACTTTTTCCTGAAACGCAGTAAGGAGGGCTGAGCGTGCAGTCACACAAGCTATCCATCAGACGCAGGGTCTACATCGGCTGTATGAGAGCCCTGATGTGGGCCGCCGGGGGGCTGACCTGTGCCCTGGTCCTCTTTCTGATCGTCTATATCCTGGCCAAGGGACTGCCCAACCTGTCCTGGCAGCTGCTCAGCACCCAGCCCAGCTATCTGGAGGACACCGTGGGCATCCTGCCGGATATCCTGAATACGGTCTATGTGGTACTCTGCACTCTGGTGATCGTGCTGCCTGTGGGGGTGGGGGCCGCCGTCTATCTGACCGAATACGCCTCCAACAAGAAGCTGGTGGCTGTCATTGAATATGCGGCGGAGATCCTGTCCGGCATTCCATCCATCATCTACGGCTTTGTGGGCATGATGATCTTCTGCGTCTTTTTTCAGATGCGGACCAGCCTGCTGGCCGGCAGTCTGACGCTGGTCATTATGAATCTGCCCACCATCATGCGCACCACCCAGGAGAGCCTGAAAACTGTGCCCCAGAGCTATCGGGAGGGGGCCTTCGGGCTCGGCGCGGGAAAGTGGCGGGTCATCCGCACGGTGGTGCTGCCCGGCTGCGTGGACGGGGTCATCACCGGCTGCATCCTGTCGGTGGGCAGGATCGTGGGGGAGACGGCGGCCCTGCTCTATACGGCTGGCTTTGCCCATGTGATCCACGGCTTTTTTGACGGGCTGGGTACCTCGGGGGCCACCCTGACGGTGGCGCTGTATGTGTATGCCAAGGAGTTCGGCGAATTTGAGGTGGCCTTCGCCATTGCGTCCATCCTGCTGCTGCTGACCCTGGTGATCAATCTGACCGCCACCCTGGTGGGCCATTACTTCAAGAGGAGGAGAGAGCAATGAGCAGCATCATTGAAGTTCGGGATATGTGTCTCTGGTACGGGTCCGTCCAGGCCCTGCACCATGTCAGCATCGATATCCCCGAAAAAAGCATTACAGCCCTGATCGGGCCCTCGGGCTGCGGCAAGTCCACCTTTCTGAAAACCCTGGACCGGATGAACGATCTGATCCCCGGTGTGAAGGTCACGGGAGAGATCACCTACAAGGGGACCGACATCTTTGCCCCCTCCGTGGATGTCAATGAGCTGCGGCGGCAGGTGGGCATGGTGTTCCAGAAGCCAAACCCCTTTCCCATGAGTATTTACGATAACATCGCCTACGGCCCCCGGACCCACGGGGTCACCAACCGGGCCAAGCTGGACGAAATTGTGGAGCAGTCCCTCCGGGGTGCAGCCATCTGGGACGAGGTGAAGGACCGGCTGAAAAAGTCAGCCCTGGGCCTGTCCGGCGGCCAGCAGCAGCGGCTGTGCATCGCCCGGGCCCTGGCGGTAGAGCCGGAGGTCCTGCTGATGGACGAGCCTACCAGCGCCCTGGACCCAATTTCCACGTCAAAAATCGAAGTACTTGCAAACGAATTAAAAAGCAAGTACACTATAATCATCGTTACCCATAATATGCAGCAGGCCGCCCGCATTTCCGACCAGACCGCATTTTTCCTGCTGGGAGAGCTGGTTGAGTACGGCAGTACGGAAAAGCTTTTCTCCCAGCCCAGAGACAAGAGGACCGAGGACTATATTACGGGGAGGTTTGGCTGATGCGGACGAAATTTGATGAGCAGCTCACGGAGCTGAACCGGGAGCTGATCCAGATGGGGGCCATCTGCGAAGAAAGCATTGCCCTTGTGGCAAAGGCCCTGGTGACAGGGGATCTCACTCTGGCGCGCAGGATCGGACCGTTGTCCAGCGAGCTGGACCAGATGGAGCGGGAGGTGGAGAACCTCTGCCTGAAGCTCCTGCTCCGGCAGCAGCCGGTGGCCGGCGATCTGCGCCATATCTCCGCCGCGCTGAAAATGATCACCGACATGGAGCGGATCGGAGATCAGGCGGAGGACATCGGAGAGATCGTGGCCGTGATGAAAAGCGGCGCCGCCCGTGATTTTACGCTCATCAATGAGATGGCCCGGGCTGCAGTCCAGATGGTCACCGGCAGCGTTGACGCCTTTGTCAAGCAGGACACACAGCAGGCGGAGCAGGTCATCGACAGCGACGATATTGTGGATGGCTATTTTGTCAGGGTGAAATCGTCGCTGATCGCCATGATCGCCCAAAACCCGGAGGACGGGCAGGACGCCCTGGACCTGCTGATGATTGCCAAATACTTTGAGCGGATCGGCGACCACGCCGTGAACATTGCGGAGTGGGTGGGATTTTCCGTCACGGGGGTACATAAAGGAGAAGGCCTATGATGATATGGTGTGTAGAGGATGACGCGAGCATCCGGGATATCGAGTTGTACGCCCTGATGCAGACAGGGTATGACGCCAGAGGGTTTGAGGACGGAAATGCCCTGTGGGCGGAGCTGGCAAAGGAAAAGCCCGATCTGCTGATCCTGGATGTGATGCTGCCTGGCGAGGACGGGGTGGAGATTCTCAGGCGCCTGCGGGGCGCGGCCGATACAAGCGGCATCCCGGTCATTATGGCCACGGCAAAGGGCACCGAGTACGACAAGGTGCAGAGCCTGGACCTGGGCGCCGACGACTATCTGGTCAAGCCCTTTGGCATGATGGAGATGGTGTCCAGGGTGAAGGCTGTCCTGCGCCGTACCCAGGACCAAAAGCACCTCCTTCGTGCGGAGGGGCTGGTGGTCAACCTGGATGAGCACACGGTCACGGCGGACGGCACCCGGGTAGAGCTGACTTTTAAGGAATATGAGCTGCTGAAGCTCTTTCTCTCCAGCCCCGGCACAGCCTTCACCAGAGAGCAGCTGTTTGGGGAAGTGTGGGGGGATGGCTATGTGGGCGAATCCCGTACGGTGGATATGCACATCCGCACCCTCCGCCAGAAGCTGGGCACTTATGGCCGGATGATCCAGACCGTGCGGGGCTTCGGATACCGCTTTGAGGTGCAGCCATGAAAAAGAGGATTTTTCGTTCCACGATGGTAGTGGCGCTGGCGGTGCTGCTGGCCAGCTTTACCATCATTATGAGCTGTTTTTACGACTACTTCGGCGGCGTGCAGGAGCGGCAGATGAAGGATGAGCTCACGCTGGCCATTGCAGGCGTTGAGGGCGGCGGTACGGAATACCTGAAAGGGCTGGGCGAGACTGGCTTCCGCCTCACCTGGGTCGGCGCGGACGGCGAGGTGCTGTTTGACAGCAGGGCGGAGGAGCAGGTCATGGAGAACCACGCCAACCGGAAGGAAATCAAAAGTGCGTTTGCCACGGGGGAGGGCTCTGACAGCCGATACTCCACCACCATCATGGAAAAGACTCTCTACCAGGCCCGCAGGCTGGCGGACGGCACGGTGCTGCGCATCTCGGTGAGCCGCGCCACGGCGGGTCTGCTGCTGATCGGGATGTTCCAGCCCATTGCAATTGTCATTATTTTGGCCGTGGTGCTGTCTGTCCTCCTGTCCAACAAGGTGGCCCAGCGGATTACGCAGCCCCTGAATGCGCTGGACCTGGAGGAGCCTCTGGAAAATGACTGCTACGAGGAGCTGGCGCCCCTTCTGGAGCGCATCCACCAGCAGCACAGACAGATCGACCGCACCTTGAAGGAATTGAAGCAGCGCAAGGACGAGTTCACGCAGATCATCCGCAGCATGAGCGAGGGCCTGGTGCTTCTCAATGAGAAGGGGGTGATCCTGGCCATCAACCCGGCGGCGGAGCAGATATTCCAGACCACCGGCGGCTGCGTCGGCCAGGATTTTCTGACCATCGAGCGCGGCTATGAGGTGAGCCAGGCCCTTCAGCAGGGACTGGCCGACGGCCATGGCGAGATCCGGTGCCGGAGAAACGGCGCCGAGTACCAATTCGACTTCAGCCGGATCGCGTCGGACGGACAGACCATCGGAGCGGTGGTTCTGGCCTTTGACATTACACAGCAGGCCCAGGCGGAGCGGAGCCGCAGAGAATTTACAGCCAACGTGTCCCACGAGCTGAAAACGCCGCTCCAGTCCATTATGGGCAGCGCGGAGCTGATTGAAAACGGCATCGTCAGGCAGGAGGATATGCCCCGCTTTGTGGGGCACATCCGGACAGAGGCGGCCAGACTGGTGACCCTGATCGAAGATATCATCCACCTGTCGCAGATGGATGACGGGGTGCAGCTGCCCATGGAGCCCGTGGACCTCTATGACATTGCCGGGGAGGCGGTGGAGTCCATCGGGGACGCGGCAAAGGCCAAAAAGCTGACTGTGACCCTGGCCGGAGAGCACCGGATGGTGACCGGCGTGTCCAGACTGCTGTTTGAGCTGGTCTACAACCTCTGTGACAATGCGGTCAAGTATAATGTGGAGGGCGGCAGTATTGACGTCTCCGTCTCCGGGCAGGCGGATAAGGTGGTGCTGACCGTCAAAGACAGTGGGATCGGGATTCCGGCCGAGCACCTGCCGCGGATATTTGAGCGCTTTTATCGGGTGGACAAGAGCCACTCCAAGGCGTCCGGAGGGACAGGGCTTGGTTTGTCCATCGTAAAGCATGCGGCGTCATGCCACCACGCAAAAATCAGCATCCACAGCGAGGTGGGGCAGGGGACCGAGATATCGGTGGTGTTCCCGGCCGCAAAAGAGAAGGCTGCACCGGAACAGCCGTAAAAAAAACGGACCAAACAAACCCAACGAATCCGTACAAAAAGAGCGGTACAACCTATGGAAACAGCCCGGCATATGCCGGGCTGTTTCCATAAGTTGTGGGACGGGCATAAAATGCCCGTCCCACTGATATGCGTTATGAAGTTCAGGAGCTCCAAACAGCTTACTGCAGCAGCTGCAGCACGCCCTGGGGCAGCTGGTTGGCCTGCGCCAGCATGGCCTGAGAAGCCTGGACCAGGATGCTGTTCTTGGTGTACTTGGTCATCTCGTCGGCCACGTCGGTGTCGCGGATGGTGGACTCGGCGTCCTGGATGTTCTCCTTCATCACGGACAGGTTGTTGTGGGTGTGCTCCAGACGGTTCTGGATGGCGCCCAGATCGCCGCGGGTGGAGGAGACCTTGTTGATGGCGTCGTTGATCTTCTCGATGGCGGCAGCCGCATCGACCTGGTTGCCGATGTTCAGATCACCGATACCCAGAGCCTTGGCGTGCATGTCGCCCACGGAGACGGTCATCTGGTTGTACTTGTCAGCGGTGTCGCCGATCTGCAGGGTCAGACCCTTGCCAGCCTGAGCACCGGGCGCAATGGTGGTGTCCTTCTTAAAGACAAGCTTAGCCTTCACATCGTTGGTGGCACCAGCCGCAGCAGCACTTCTGCTTGCTCCCTCAAAGGAGACGTTGTAGCCCAGAGCCTTGCTCAGAGCGGCAGCGATGGTATCGCCCTGTGCTTTAGCAACAGCTGCCTGTTCAGTCTTGTTGGCACCATTGGGGTCCTGACCATCAAAGGCATTCAGATGAAGACCGCCATCGGGGTTACCAGCAGCCGTAGTCTTCATATCGGCCACCATGATGATCTCCAGACCATCCTCCATGGCTTTCTTCATCAGGGTATTGGTATCAGCCTTACCATCCTGAACCAGGATGGCGAATTTCTTGCCGTTGATCGTCAGAACGGAATCATCGCTGCCATTATAGACCTCAAACTGGTCTGCATCGATGGTCTGATAGGCGTCCGCACCCTTGGTGCTCTTGGCAGCATCAACAGCAAGGGTCGCCTCACTCTTGACAGTGCCATCTGCGTTCTTTACGGTGACGTTGAAGTCTTTCATGACCTGGGGGGCGTCGGCGCCGGCCACCTTGTTCTTCAGGCTGAAGCTGCCGTCCGCTTCATCCACAACCTGGAAGTCATTGCCAATGGCGCTGTCCTTCAGGGCGGCGGTCATGGCCTTGCCCAACTCAGCCTTGTCGGGGCCAGTAGCGGCGCCAGCGGCATAGGTGCCGTACACCTTGCCGTCTGCGCCCACCAGCTTGCCGCCGGTGGTGCCATCGGTGTTGTCCTGAGCGGTCAGGGAGACGGTGACGTTCTTGCCGTTGTTCAGGGTGACGGTGAGCTCCATGGTCTCACCATTCTTAATCTGACCATCAGTAAAGACGGCACTCTGATATTTGCCCTTGGTGGCGGCCACGTCCTTGACCTCCAGCTCAGCGCCCAGCTGCTCAGTCTCCAGGGAGACAGCACCGGCAGCACCATTGGCACCGGCTACCAGGCCGTCAGCAGCCAGGGAGCCGTCCATCAGCTTCTGGCCGTTGAAGTTGGCGGAATCAGCGATACGGTCGATTTCGGACTTCAGGGACTCAACTTCCTTCTGCAGGTTGGCACGGTCGACGGGGTTGTCATAGGTGCCGTTGGCAGACT
>JAHHSD010000043.1 GCA_020025425.1 Oscillospiraceae bacterium | reverse complement strand
GAAGCAGACCGGCGGCAGCGGCCAGTTCGGCGACGTGTGGATCCGCTTCGAGCCCAACGAGGAGTGCGAGGAGCCCGTCTTTGCCGAGGAGGTGTTCGGCGGCTCCGTGCCCAAGAACTACTTCCCCGCCGTGGAGAAGGGCATCAAGGAGGCCTGCGTCCATGGTCCTCTGGCCGGCTACCCCGTAGTCAACCTGAAGGCCGTGCTGTATGACGGCTCCTATCACCCCGTGGACTCCTCCGAAATCGCCTTCAAGACCGCCGCGCAGCTGGCCTACAAGGCCGCCATGCCCGAGGCCAACCCCGTGCTGCTGGAGCCTGTGGGCGAGGTGAAGGTCACCGTGCCCGACAGCTACATGGGCGACGTGCTGGGCGACCTCAACAAGCGCCGCGGCCGCGTCATGGGCATGAATCCCACCGGCGACGGCGAGCAGGTGATCGAGGCTGAGGTCCCCATGGCTGAAATGACCAGCTATGCCATCGACCTGCGGGCCATGACCCAGTCCCGCGGCAGCTTCACCTTCCACTTTGTCCGCTATGAGGACTGCCCCCCTGCCGCTCAGGCCAAGGCCATCGAGGCCGCTCAGGCTATGGCTGAGGAGTAAGCCTTTCAAACGTTTCTCATGGAATCGAAAAAGCCCGCACAGATCAAATCTGTGCGGGCTTTTTCACGGAAGCAGACAAGCCGGGCTCGCAGCAGTTGCGTTCAGGCAACGCGCCCGCCCGGACGCAGAAAAGCAGGCGCAGATCATATCTGCGCCTGCTTGTTTGAATGTGTGAAGGTTCAGGGCCACACGATCAGTACGATGGGGCCCTCCCCCAGCTCAAAGGTGCGCAGGGCGTGGGCCAGGGCCTCGTCTGCTTTTGGGGAATGCCTATCCAGCACCAGGAGGGTCCGGTTCTGGGCGTCGGTCAGCTGGCGGCCGGTGTCCGCAAGCTCGGAGGGGATGGCCGAAAGGAGGGCCACCACGCCGGGCTGCTCGCCCAGGGTCTCGCGGACCTGGCGCACCAGCTCGTCCTGATCCAGGGTATCCGCGTCCGCCGGGAGCATGGCAAATGCGGTGGGGGGGACCGACGCATCCGGGAGCTTGGCCCTTGCGGTAATGCTCGGAGGGGCGGAGCCGGAGGGGGAAGCAGGGGAGGGAGCGGCCGGTGTTCCGGGCTGGGCCGACCAGATCCCGATGACAAGGGCGGAACAGGCGGCCAGTCCCAGCAGCGCCTTGAACTGGGGGCGGCGGAACAGGGGGACCACCTTGGGGTGCTCCTCCAGGGCCCGGATCCGGTCCATCACGCCCTGGGTGAAGTCCTCGGGGACCTCCGCCTGGGGCAGCTGGGCCATCTGGTCGTGGAGCTGGCGCAGCTGGGCATCCAGCTCCCGGCATAGGGGGCACTGGCGCAGATGGCAGTCCAAATCCTGTCGGTCCGTCTCGGAGAGGGGGCCGTCCAGGGCCTGGCTGATCAGATCAAGATAGGGGACGCAGCGCTCCATGCCGGTTCACTTCCTTTCCTTGGGGGTCATTTCATTCTCTATCCATGTAGACGATGAGACGGTAAAAAAGTTCCCATCACGCAAAAGAATTTTTCGCAGAGCCAGCCGGGCCCGGGTGAGCCGGGATTTCACCGTCCCCAGGTCCAGGTCCAGGGCCTGGCTCATCTCCTGGTAGCTCAGTCCCTGGAGCTCCCGCATCACCAGAATCTGGCGGTGGTGGTCAGGCAGGCGCTGGAGGGCCCGGTGGAGGGCCCGCTCCCGCTCCCGCCGCTCCAGCTGGGCGTGGGGGAGCTCCACGCTGTCCACCGGCGGGGAGGGGGCGTCCTCGTCGTCCAGGGACAGGGCGAAGCCCGCCGCCTCCCGCTGCCGCTTCTGACTGCGGAGAAAGTCCACACAGGCGTTGCTGGCCAGGCGGTAGAGCCAGGTGGCGAAGGAGCTGTCCCCCTTGAAGGCGCTCAGGCCCTTCCAGGCGTTGAGAAAGATCTCCTGGGACAGGTCCAGGGCGTCCTCCGGGTGGCCCGCCATGCGCAGGGCAAGATTGTAGATCCGTTTTTCGTTGTCCCGGACCAGCTGTTCAAAGGCGGACTGATCGCCCTGCCTGGCCAGCCGGACCAGCTCCTCCTCGGTCACATGCTCCACCTCCTTGTGGGGGCCCGGCTGGGGTCAGCACAGGTCCCGCTTGATTCCCTTTGTGATCTGGTAGACGTCCTCCAGACAGGTGATCTTGACGATCTGCTCCTTGTAGTACCCGGCGTGGGGGACCCCCTTCAGGTACCAGGCGTACTGCTTTCTGGCCTCCAGACAGGCGATCTTCTCCCCCTTGTTGGCGGCGGCCAGCTCGAACTGGCGCACAGCGGTGTCGCACCGCTGGGCCAGCGGGGGCATCTCGGGGATCTCCCGGCCCTCCAGGGCGGCCTTGCACTGGGCAAAGAGCCAGGGGTTGCCAAAGACACCCCGGCCGATCATGGCGATGTCCGCCCCGGTGTATTTCAGGATGCGGGGGGCGTCGGTCCCCTTGAACACGTCGCCGTTGGCGATGACGGGGATTTTTACCGCCTCCTTGACGGCGCGGATGTAGTCCCAGTTGGCGGTGCCGGCGTACATCTGGGCCCGGGTGCGGCCGTGGACGGCCACGGCGGACACGCCGGCCTCCTCCATGGCCTTGGCGAACTCCACGCAGTTGATGGAGCCCTTGTCCCAGCCCAGACGGAATTTCACCGTCACCGGACAGCCCGCCCCCCGGATGACCGCCTCGGCCACCTTGACGGCCAGGTCGGGGGTGCGCATCAGGGCGGAGCCGTCCCCGGAGTTGGCCACCTTGGGCACCGGACAGCCCATGTTGATGTCGATGAGGTCGGCACCGGAGCGCTCGTGGGCGATGGCGGCGCCCTCCTGCATGCACACCGGGTCGCTGCCGAAGATTTGGACGGCGGCGGGGTGCTCGTTCTCCCCCAGCTGGAGCAGGGGGATGGATTTTTTATCCTGATAGCACAGGGCCTTGGCGCTGACCATCTCCGTGCAGGTCAGTCCGGCGCCCTGCTCCCGGCAGATGGTGCGGAAGGCCATGTCGGTGACGCCGGCCATGGGGCCCAGTGCCAGGGGTGTTTCAATTTGAACGGTTCCAATGGATATCATAATTACCTCTGTTTCCCGGCGGATTTTGTACGGGCTATTTTATCATACCGGGGTAGGCTTGACAAGGTCTGTCCCGGCCATGTCCCGGGATTGCACTGGAAAAGAGCAGGGAATGGTGGTATAATAAATTACTATTATGCCGCCTGCCCCGGAAATACAGGGGGTGCCAGGCGATCTCAGGTAGGAGTGAAGGTTCATGGATCTGACAGAAAAGACGCTGGAGAGCAAGACCATCTTCGAGGGGAAGATCATGACGGTCCAGGTGGACACCGCGCAGCTGCCCGACGGAAAGCCGGCCCTGCGGGAGGTCTGCCGGCATCCGGGCGGGGTGGGCATCCTGCCTCTGGGGGCAGACGGCACGGTGAGCCTGGTCCGCCAGTACCGCTACCCCCTGCACCGGCTGCTGCTGGAGGTGCCCGCGGGCAAGCTGGACCGGGAGAACGAGGACCCCGCCCAGGCCGCCCGCCGGGAGCTGGGGGAGGAGACCGGCCTGGAGGCCGGGGAGCTGATCCCCCTGGGGAGCATCTATGCCTCCCCCGGCTTCTGTGACGAGCAGCTGCACATGTTCCTGGCCCGGGATCTGCGCCAGGGCCCCTGCCACCCGGACGAGGACGAGTTTCTGGATGTGGTGACCATGCCCTTTGCGGAGCTGGTGGACCGGATCATGTCCGGCGAGATCACCGACGCCAAGACGGTGGCAACCGCCCTGAAGGTCAAGCTGTTTCTGGAGCGGGAAAAGAACTAAGGAGGAGATCGTGATGGCCAAAAAGGTCCTCATTGTGGAAGATGAGCAGAATATCGTGGACATCCTGTCCTTCAATCTGGCCCGGGAGGGGTACGACACCCTGGAGGCCTACGACGGCCGGACGGGGCTCCAGCTGGCCCGGGAGGAGAACCCGGACCTGATCCTGCTGGACCTGATGCTGCCCGAGCTGGACGGCTTTGAGGTGTGCCGCCAGCTGCGGGAGGAGGGCTATGCCACCCCCATCATCATGCTGACCGCCCGGGAGGAGGAGACCGACAAGGTCCTGGGCCTGGAGCTGGGGGCGGACGACTACATCACAAAGCCCTTTTCCATGCGGGAGCTGCTGGCCCGGGTCAAGGCCAATATCCGCCGCGTCTCCATGAAGAGCGCCCAGCCCGAGAAGGAGAAGCCCGAGAGTGTGAAGCAGCTGGGCCGGGTGTCGGTGGATACCGAGCAGATGACCGTCTATAAGGACGGAAAGCCCCTGGAGCTGTCCCAGCGGGAGTACGATCTGATCCGCTTCCTGGCCGCCCAGCCGGGAAAGGTGTTCTCCCGGGAGGCCCTGATGGAGAACGTGTGGAACTACGAGGGCTATGTGGGTGACGTCCGCGCGGTGGATGTGGCCATCCGCCGCCTGCGTGAGAAGATCGAGGACGACCCGGCCAGCCCCACCTTTATTGTGACCAAGCGGGGCATGGGCTATTATTTTGGGAAATGAGCCGCCCGGAGGAGAGAGGTGACCGCCGATGATGCGCAGTCTGCATACAAAATTAGTGATGATCCTGGTGCTGCTGATCCTGTCTCTGATGACAGTGGTGGGCGCGTTCCTCATCAACTCGGTGGAGGCCTTCTATCTGGAGGACTTCTACACCCGGATCGCGGAGCGCTTCAGTGACAGCGGGATGGTCTCCGACCTGCGCACAGAGACGGAGAACGAGGAGAACGGAGCCGAGATGCTGGAGCGGGTGATCTCGGGCTACTCCGGTGAGTTGGGCGTGGACGGCCTGAGCCGCCAGATCTACATTCTGGACGAGACCGGGGCCTACCTCACCGGCGGCGACCCGGAGCGGGGCAGGAAGCTGGAGTACACGGAAAATCTGACTGCCGCCGTCCGGGGCGAGATCGGCAGCGAGAGCAATGTGGCCGCCGACTTCATGGATGTGGCCATCCCCATCCGCCGGGGGGACTCCAACTATATCATCTATATTCTGGACAATAAGGCCACCGTCTCCAACCTGACCGGGCAGATGCTGATTCTGATTCTGGAGGCCCTGGCCTTTGGACTGATTATCTCCATCCTGCTCTCCTTCCTGCTCTCCAAGACCATGGTCACCCCGGTCCGCCGGCTGACCGAGGGGGCAAAGCGGGTGGCAGAGGGGGACTTCTCCAGCCGCATCGAGGTGGACTCGCGGGATGAGATCGGTGTGCTCACCGACGCCTTCAACGACATGGCCCGCCAGCTGCGGGACACCCTGCGCCAGGTGGAAAACGAGCGCAACAAGCTGGACACCCTGTTCCTCCACATGACAGACGGTGTGGTGGCCTTTTCCGGAGACGGACACCTGATCCACTCCAACCCGGCTGCCGCCGCCATGCTGGGCCGGAGCATCGGACCGGACACCACCTATGACCAGCTCTTCGGGGAGGTGGCCCCGCTGGAGCAGGCCCTGGCGGCCCCCGACTATCTCCAGGGGGAGCTGATGAAGCAGGGGCAGTATATGCAGCTGTCCCTGGCCCCCTTTGACCGGGAGAGCCACGCGGGAGTGATGGCGGTGCTGCACGACGTGACCGAGCAGCGCAAAAACGAGGAGATGCGCCGGGAATTTGTGGCCAACGTCTCCCACGAGCTGCGCACCCCCCTGACCAACATCCGCTCCTACGCCGAGACCCTGGCGGACAGTGCGGGGGACATCCCCTTTGACATGGAGAAAAAATTTCTGGGCATCATCCTCAATGAGAGCGACCGCATGACCCACATCGTCCAGGATCTGCTCACCCTGTCCCGGTTCGACTCGGGCCGGAATGATCTGAAGCTGGTGCGCTTCTCCTTCGCCAATGCGGTGCAGGACCTGTACAATGCGGTGTATATGGAGGCCCAGCGCCACAGCCACACCCTGGAACTGGAGATGGAGCCCGACCTGCCCGACATTGTGGCAGACCGGGAGCGGGTGGTCCAGGTGATGATGAACATTGTGTCCAACTCCATCAAATATACCCCGGACGGGGGCCTGATCCGCATTCTGGCCGGACGGGCCGGGGACCGGGTCTGGATGCAGGTGGAGGACAACGGCATCGGCATCCCGGAGAAGGACCGCGCCCGGATTTTCGAGCGCTTCTACCGGGTGGACAAGGCCCGCTCCCGCCAGTCGGGCGGGACCGGACTGGGTCTGTCCATCGCCAAGGAAATTATCAACCGCCATGAGGGCGTGCTGGAGCTGGCCGACAAAGAGGGACCCGGCCTGGCCATGCGCATGGAACTGAAGATCGAGGGACCCAGCTATGGAGGATAAAAAAAGGGCCCGCCTGATCGAGGCGGGCAAGGACGTCCTGATCGTGCTGCTCACATGCAGCGCGGTGTTCCTGGCCCTGCACACCCCCCTGGCGGGGGTGGTCCGCGAGGAAGCGGGCGGGAGCCAGGCCAGGCCGACGGAGAATCAGATGAAGGGGAGCATGATCTGGCCCGCCCGGCTGGTGCTGTCCAGCTGGAACGGGGAGAGCATGGCCCGCTTTGGCGTGCAGTATGACCAGACCATCTCCGACCAGTGCTTTCAGTCCGTGGCCAGCCTGCTCCGGGAGGCTCTGGGTGGAATGGAGCGGCCGGAGCAGGTGGACGAGAAGGTGTGGAGACAGGCCCTGAGTGGGACCTCCAGCCTGTATTTTGACCTGTTGGGGGAGATGCCCCTGTCGGTGCTGTCCACCTGGTTCTCCGGGGCGGATAACGGCCTGGAGGGGACGGTCCGCCGTCTGCTCCTGGCCAGGGAGGGGGACCATGTGACCCTCTACTACCGGGATACCGAAGATGGGACGTACTACGCCAGCCGGGCCGGGGTGGTGACCCCGGACCAGCTGGACAATGCGCTCCAGGGCGTGGTGGATAACGGAGCGGCCTTTGCCTTTGAGCTGGAACAGTACAGCGGCCTGGACGGGGAGACCCTGATCCTGACAGATCGGCCCCGTCCCCGGATCTACACCGCCGCCAACCCCATGGAGGGGGAGGGCACCACCGATCGGGTGGACCGGGACAGCCGCCTGGCTGCGCTGCTCCAGGCCCTGTCCTTTCCCGCCAGCAGCTACACCTATTCCGGTGTGGACCAGGTCATTCTGAGCGGAAATGACGCCCTGCGTATCTCGGGAGACGGGGTGGTGCGCTATACCGCCGAGGGGGACCGGTCCCGCTATCTGATCCCCAGCCAGCATGGGCAGCCCGCGCTGCCTGAGATCGCCCAGGCCTGCCGCCAGCTGGTGAGCGGCGCGGTGGAGCCGCTGATGGGGGCGGCCCGGATCTACCTGCGTGAAATCAGGCAGGACAAGGAGGGCTGGCAGCTGGAGTTCGGGTACAGCCTGGACGGTGTCAGGGTGGAGCTGGAGGGCGGCGGCAGTGCCGCCCAGTTCCAGGTGCGTGGAAACGAAATCACCCAATTCACCATCCGTCTGCGCAGCTATACGGAGACGGACAGCCGCGGCGTGGTGCTGCCGGAGGAGCAGGCCATGGCGGCGATGGAGGCGATGGACCGCCGGGGCAGCGAGCTGTCCCTGGCCTACTACGATACGGGCGGCGAGACAGTGACCGCCGGCTGGACGGCCGAGTGAGAGGAGGTGGGCGTGGATGGCCTGGCCTAAAATCAAAAATATCATCATTATGATTTTACTGGGGACAAATCTGTGCCTGCTGCTGCTGGCGGTCAGCCGGAGTATCCAGGATTGGACCATGAAGGAGCAGGCCAGACAGGACGCCGTGCTTTTTCTGGAGGAGAGAGGGATCAAGCTGGCCGAGGGCGCTATTCCAAAATCGGTGAAGCTGGAGCCCATGGCGGTCCGCCGGAGTGTGGAGCAGGAGAAGGCGCTGGCCGCCGCTCTGTTGGCCGGAGAGGTGGTTGTGGAGGAGCGGGGCGCGGAGGTCTACCGGTATCATAACGACCACGGCTCCGTCCAGTTCCACAGCAACGGCGAATTTTCCGCCCAGTTTGCGTCGGGGTTTCTCATGTTGGACCATCAGGACATGGAGGAACAGGCCAGACAGGTCCTGAAGCGGATGGAGTTTCAGGGAGAGTATGTGAGCAGCAGCCAGACGGAGGATGTGACCTCTCTCGTTTTTAAGGAGATGTGGGAGGGAGTTCCCCTGCTGAGCTGTCAGGCCACGGTCAATTACCGGAACGGGGAGCTGACCAGCATCACCGGCGGACGGCGTCTGGTGGGCAGACCGGAGCCGGACAGCGGAGAGCCCATCACGGTGGCCACCGGCCTGATGAAGTTTTATACGGGGCTGAACGCGCTGGGCGACGTGTGCAGCCGCATTGACAGCGTGACAGAGGCCTACATTGTGGGTTCCACCCTGACAGAGCCCATCCCCCTGCTGCCCGCCTGGTACATCACCACAGATACAGGCACCTATCAGCTGGATACCATGAGCGGGAGCCTGAGCAGAGTAAACTGAATCCTGTCTGAATTGGAGAGAACTGGTTTGGCCGGTTCTCTCTTTTTTAACTGAGAAAATAGTGAGTATAGTGTGAAAACTAAAAGAAAGTGACGAAAAAAGTTAAAAAGATAATAATTTGGAAAAAATATGACGGTTTTTTGTATGCAAATTGCATTCATTTTTCCAATATGTTAAAATGAATTAGTTGAGCGAACTAGACGCTCAGGAATGGATTGAAAGAAGGATGAGACTAATGTTTCAGAAGACTAGCCCGATCGGTGTAATTGACTCTGGTATCGGTGGTTTTAGTGTTGCGCGTAAGGTTCAGAAGCTGCTGCCCAACGAGAATCTGCTCTATCTCGGGGACGGTGCCAACACGCCTTACGGCAACCATACCGGCGATGAGATTTTGACTATGACCCGCTATATGCTCCGCTTTATGGAGGAGAAGGGGGTCAAGGCCCTGCTGGTGGCCTGCAACACCATTTCCTGCCTGATTGACAGCTACCGGGATGACATGAGCTGCCCCGTGCTCAGCGTGGTTGAGGCCGGCGCTGACGCGGTCAAGGAGCTGGACCTGGACAAGGTGGGTGTGATCTCCACCTGCTTTACCGCTGACTCCAAGTGCTATCCCAACCTGATTGCCCAGCGTTCCCCCAAGACCCAGGTCATCAGCCACGGCTGCCCCAACCTGGCCAACCTGGTGGAGCGCAACGTGGGTGTGCCCGAGGCCGTGGAGCTCATTGACAACGACCTGAAGAACGAGCTGGAGGGTCTGGTCCACGAGGATAAGATCACCCACTGCGTGCTGGGCTGCACCCACTATCCTCTGGTGGCTGAGAACATCAACCGCCTGTACCCCGAGCTGACCCTCATCGACCCCGCCGAGCAGATGGCCAAGACTGTCCAGGCCTACCTGGAGAAGAATGATCTGGTCAACGACTCCGGCAAGCCCGGTGAGCTGAACATCTACACCACCGGCAGCGTGGAGGAGTATGTGATGAAGTCCCGCAAGGTCGGTCTGGACCCTGTGACCTCCGTCCAGTTCTATCCTCCCATGAAGCTGTGATCCCTTCCTGAGTTTTTGTACACCACCCCCGCCAGACCTTATGCCCGGCGGGGGCTTTTTCCGCTGCCCTGAGCTCACTTGGCTGCCTTGGCAGTCTGTCTGGACTTGAGGAAGAACAGGTAGCCCAGAATGCCCAGGATACCCACAGGGAGCGCCAGAACGGCGGGCTGACCGAAGTGGGCCAGCAGGCCGGCCAGAATGTAGGACAGGCCGGAGATCACAGCGCAGGAGATGGCGTAGGGCAGCTGAGTGGAGACGTGGTTCACGTGGTCGCACTGGGCGCCGGCGGAAGCCATGATGGTGGTGTCGGAGATGGGGGAGCAGTGATCGCCGCAGACAGCGCCGGCCATGCAGGCGGCGATGCACACGATGGCCAGAGGGTCGTCCATGGAGAACACGTTCTGGACAATGGGGATCAGGATGCCGAAGGTGCCCCAGCTGGTGCCGGTGGCGAAGGCCAGCAGGCAGCCGATGGCGAACACGATCACGGGCAGCATCATCTGCATGCCGGCAGCGGAGGTGCGCACGAAGTCACGGACGAAGTACTTGGCGCCCAGGGAGTCGGTCATAGCCTTCAGGGACCAGGCGAAGGTCAGGATCAGAATGGCGGGGACCATGGCCTTGAAGCCCTCGGGGATGCAGCTCATCATGTCGCGGAAGGACATGGAGCGGCGGATGGCGTAATACAGGAAGGCGAACAGCAGGCCGAATGCGGAGCCCAGCATCAGGCCGACGGAGGCCACGGAGTCGGAGAAGGAGCCCACAAAGCTGTGGTAGTTTCCGCTGTCCGCAGAGAAGAAGCCGCCGGAGTAGATCATGCCGGTGACGCAGCACACCACCAGAACGGCGATGGGCAGGACCAGATCCAGCACGATGCCCTTGTTCTCCTCGATCTCCTCGTCCATGATGGCGTAGGGGTTGGAGCCGGAGAACAGATCGTTGTTCTCAATGGCGTTGCGCTCGAACTTGGCCATGGGGCCGAAGTCCACCTTTATAAGCACCAGGCCGATCATCATGGTGATGGTGAGCAGCGCGTAGAAGTTGTAGGGAATGGCGCGGATGAACAGGTTCAGACCCTGGCCGTCCTCAGCAAAGGCGGCCACAGCGGCGGCCCAGGAGGAGATGGGGGCGATGATGCAGATGGGGGCCGCGGTGGAGTCGATCAGGTAGGCCAGCTTGGCGCGGGAGACCTGGTGCTTATCGGTGATGGGACGCATCACGGAACCGACGGTCAGGCAGTTGAAGTAGTCGTCGATGAAGATGAGACAGCCCAGCAGGATGGAGGCCAGCTGTGCGCCCACCCGGGACTTGATATGGGTCTGCGCCCATCGCCCGAAGGCTGCCGACCCTCCTGCCTTGTTCATCAGGCACACCATAGCGCCCAGGATGACCAGGAAAATCAGGATGCCCACGTTGTTGCTGTCGGCCAGCACAGAGACGATGCCGTCGTTGAACACATGGGTGATCGTTCCCTCAAAGCCGAAGTTGGAGAACAGCAGACCGCCCACCAGAATGCCGATAAACAGGGAGGAGTAGACCTCCTTGGTGATCAGGGCCAGGGCGATGGCGATGACGGGGGGCAGCAGGGAGACAGGGGTGTTGAAAAAGCGGCTGGGTGACGGAACATAGCGCTCGCCATTGCAGGTGGGGCATACGTTGGTGCCTTCACATGCGGCACAGTCCGGGTCGGTTCCGTAGCAGGTGGTGCAGATGCCGATGCCGCCGCAGTCGGGGCACTCGATCAGCTTGGTGCCGGTGGCCTCAGTGGGATCGCCGGCGGCAAAAATGGTGGTGGCCAGCATCAGGGTCATCATCAGGATGACCAGGATGCGTATTGGCCAAGCTCTTCTCGCTCTCATTATTTTTCCTCCACACAATAAGTTTTAGGGCAGCTGCCCTGATTCGCGCAAACAAAAAAGCCATGGTCGCAGAAGCGCACCATGGCAAAAACCGGATACCCTCCCAAACCAGGGACGGTTCGGGAAGGTGTCTGGATAGCGCTCCACTGCTGTGACAGTCCACCGGATATTCTCCTGTGGCCCAGAAAAAGACGTCCAGGCTGACGGCCTTTTTCTTCGGCGGTGGTCCCTCTCCCACGGAACGGCAGCCTGCCCTTGTTCCGAGGTACGCATGAACACCGCGCCTCTATCCAACTGATTGAATTGCAAGTATTGTAGCATGGACTTTCAAAAAAGTCAAGGCAATTTTCGGGGGAATCCGATCAATCCTTATGGAACATGAAAAACGTGTAGGTTCCGGTGGCGACCAGCACGTGTTTTTCGTTGTACAGCTCGGACTGGATGACGGTGAGGGTGTGGCCCATCTTTTTGGGGGTGGAGATACAGATGATGCGGGTGCCGTTGGCGGGGCGCAGGAACTCCATGGAGTAGCTGGCAGTGACGCAGCTTCCGCCCTTGGAGCAGGCGCAGCAGCCGGCCACAGTGTCGATCAGGGTGGCCAGGGCGCCGCCGTGGACATTGCCGTAGGGGTTGTAGCTGTTCTCCCCAATCTCCAGCACGCCCTCGGCGTAGCCGGGCTCCACCCGGGTGACGGTGATGCCGTTTACAGAGGAGAACTGGTGGGGGTCGTTTACATGGGGGATGGGAGACTCGTATGTGGGGATAAAAGACATGGGAGACACTCCTTTGTTTATTTTTCGGTAAAAAAGTGGGACCTGCGGGAGAATCCCGCATAGGATAGGGAGAAACCGATCTGCGGATCTGATACAGGAGGGATTATCATGGAGGAACAACAGGTAGAGGCGGTGCTGGACCACCCGTTTACGGCGGAGGACCAGGGGATGTTTGCCCGGGTGTGGGGGCGGGTCATGCCGGACCAGAGCATGAGTCCCATTGAGCTGGGGCCGGCCCCGGACGCCATCGTCCCTGCGCCGGGCCAGGGGGGCTGGACGGAGGAGCCGGGCGGCTGCGGCGCACCCGTGGAGGGGGCCGAACGCCTGACGCCGCTGCTGCGGCAGCTGATGGAGGGCGCACAGCGGGGGAGACGGAGCTATCAGCAGCTGGCCCGCCACGCCCAGGGGACGGCGGGACGGCAGCTGGCCGGGATGGCCGGAGAGGAGAGCCTGAGCTTCAAGCGGCTGGAGACAGTCTGTTTTCTGCTGACCGGACAGCAGCTGGCGGTCAGACCCTGGAACGGGGTGCCGTCCGGGACCCTGCGCTGCGCCCTGCGGGAGCAGTATCTCTGGGAGCAGGAGCGGAGGCAGACCTGTCTGGAGGCGGCCCGGCTGGTCCGGAGCGGGGGAGATCCCCTGCTGACGCAGCTGCTTCTGGAGCTGGGGGAGCAGTCTGCCTTACACATGGAGAAGATTTGTCATATCTTAGAGGGTATGGCCCGTACTTACCCTTGACGAGCAGGAGAAATATGGTACACTCAAAAAGAGGACTCCCGGTTCTCAGCTGAAATACTGCAATCTATAACATTTTACCACAGAAGAGGAGAATATGCCATGGGAAACGTCCAATCTTTTTCCTTTCCCTCCAGCGATGGAGTCCACACCATTCAGGCCCGGGAGTGGCTGCCGGAGGGCCAGCCCAAGGCGGTGGTGCAGATCGTCCACGGTGTGGCCGAGTATGTGGAGCGGTACGACCATGTGGCGCAGTTTCTCACCCAGCACGGCTATGTGGTGTGTGGTGAGGACCATCTGGGCCACGGCCGGACGGCAAAGCCGGAGGAGTACGGCTGGTTTGCCGACCGCGGCGGCTGGGATCTGATTTCCGCCGATGTGCACAAGCTGCGCCAGCTCCAGGGGGAGAAGTACCCCGGCATCCTCTATTTTCTGGTGGGCCACTCCATGGGCTCCTTCCTCACCCGCACCTTCCTGTGCCGCTGGCCTGGAGAGGTGGACGGAGCGGTGCTGTCCGGCACCGGACAGGAGTCCGCCTTCAACGTGACCATGGGCAGGCTGCTCAGCGGCCTCATCTGCAAGACAAAGGGCAGCCGATATGTCAGCCCCATGCTGGATAACCTGTCCCTTGGGGGCTACAACAAGAAATTCAAGCCCAACCGCACCTCCGCCGACTGGATCAGCCGGGACGAGGAGGTGGTGGACACCTATCTGAAGGACCCGCTGTGCTCCTTCAAGCCCAGCGCGGGGATGTTCCACGACATGATGGGCGGCCTTCAGTATATCTCCAGCCAGCAGGCCCTGGCCCGGATGGACAAAAACACGCCCATCTACTTTTTCTCCGGCGACAAGGACCCGGTGGGCGCCATGGGCAAGGGGGTCCACAAGGTGTACGGCTTCTTTGAAAAACAGGGGGTCAGGGACCTGAGCCTGAAGCTCTATCCCGAGGGGCGGCACGAGATGCTCAACGAGCTGAACCGGGACGAGGTGAAGCAGGACCTGCTGGCCTGGCTGGATGGGCATGTTGAGAAGAAATAAACTTCCACAGCCCTGTGGAAAAATGGTCTGCTCCGCAAAGCGAATGGGGCTCAGTCACGCCTTTGGGCGAATCAGAAAAGCACCCACCCCGTTTGAAACGGGGTGGGTGCTTTTTTTACTTGTAATACGGTTTTTGGGAGGTTTTCTGCCCAGCAGGTGGAACCTCAATAGCGGGGGGTCCAGTTGTTCAAAAACCACACGGGCATCAGCCACATCAGCTGATAGACCAGCAGGTTGAGGGCGGACAGGGAGGTAAAGGCCCCCATGGAGGTGAGGTAGGCGCTGAGCAGCAGGCCCAGGGCCGAGGAGATGCAGCAGACCACAGCGCTGCTCCGGGTGGAGCGGCGCAGACGGCGGGCACCCACCACCGCCTCGGCGAAGGGGCCCAGGCCCTCCCGGCACAGTACGGCGGTGAGGGTGGCGGAGTGCTCCTGATTGGGGTCGGACAGCTCCCGGCGGCGCTGGATGGGAGGGAAATCCATCCGGTCGGCGGCCAGCTTGAACCGCTGCTGGAGCATGGCGGGGATCACGTTGAAATCCCGGGTGGCCAGCACGGGGGACACCTTCTCGCTCAGCAGACCGGAGAGGGCGGGGAACACCACCTCCGGCAGGTTGTAGTTCAGGGCAAAAATGGCGGCCAGCTCCCCGTTGATGGCACAGAATACGGCGTTTTTCACGTTCAGGCCGGGGGGAAGGGGAATCTCCATCAGCTTCATGCAGGCGGCGGAGCCAACCAGCACATCCTCGCCGCGGATCACACCGGACACACCGCCGCCCTCGTAGTAGGTCAGCTTCTCGGCCCGGCGGTAGATGGCGCCCTGGGTGCGGAGCAGGTCGTGGAACAGCTTGTCCAGTCCGCTGCCAGAGTCCCGGATCAGGGTGGCGGTGTAGCCCACCACCCGCTCAATGGGAAAGTCCCCCAGGACCTTGATGCCGTTGAGCTCCACGCAGCCGGGGGGAAAGAGGTCCCAGTCGGTGAGCAGCAGCCGGTCCCCGCGGCGGGAGACCGCCATGCCGGGCCATCCGGCCAGAGCGCCGCCGCTCTGAGCCAGGCGGCGGGCGATCTTATGGAAGGAACGGCCGTAGGCCAGGGTACCGCCAAAGGCAGCGGCGGCGGTGAAGGTGGCGCTGAGGCACCAGATGAGGTTTTCCGGTTTTTTCGTCCCGATGGAGGACATCAGGGAGAGAAGCAGGCAGGCCAGCACCAGCAGGGGGCAGACCCGGGCGTAGATGCGCTGGGCGCCGTCGGCCATCTGAATCTGACTTCCGAACCCGGTGGGGGTGCCGGACCATTTGGTGTAGGTGTCCTTCCCGTTCCACATCTGCTCATCCAGGGTGACCAGATAGGGCTCGGCGGCGGCGGCCGCTGTGCGGCAGGACAGGCGCAGGCCGCAGCGCTTGTGGTAGGTCCCGTGCATGGTCAGTGCCAGGGAAAAGAGGACCACAGCGCAGTAGGGCAGGGCCTTCTCCCGGGTGGGCTCGGCGGCCAGCATCAGGGAGTCGGCCAGGGTGAAGCAGCCGGCCAGCAGGACCAGAAGCTCCATGGAAAATTTCAGCTGGAGGGCCTGAATCAGGGCGCGCAGCAGCACGTCCAGGCTCAGCAGCATCCCCAGACCAAGCAGACCGGCGGAGACCGCCACCTGGATCTGGTATTGATCCAGCGGGGACAGCCAGACCAGGTGAAAGAGGGGGGCCAGCAGGGGCAGGACAGAGAGGATGGCCAGCAGACACACCAGCAGCACACGGATGCGCAGGCCCTTCAGCCGCTTGCCGTACTGCTTGGCCAGCTGACCGGGGGCCAGGTC
>JAHHSD010000042.1 GCA_020025425.1 Oscillospiraceae bacterium | reverse complement strand
GGGGGTGTAGCCCCGGCGGCGCAGGCCGCACAGGGTGGGCATGCGGGGGTCGTCCCAGCCGGACACCTTGCCGCCCTCCACCAGTGCGCGCAGCTTGCGCTTGCTCATCACGGTGTGGTCGATGCCCAGACGGGCGAACTCGATCTGGCGGGGCTTGCTGGGCAGGTCGCAGTGCTCCACCACCCAGTTGTAGAGGGGACGGTGGTCCTCAAACTCCAGAGAGCACAGGGAGTGGGTGATGCACTCCAGGGCGTCCTCAATGGGGTGGGCGAAGTCGTACATGGGATAGATGCACCACTTGTCCCCCTGGCGGTGGTGGTGGGCATGGTTGATGCGGTAGATGACGGGGTCGCGCATGTTGAAGTTGCCGCTGGCCAGGTCGATCTTGGCGCGCAGGGTCATGGCGCCGTTGGGGAACTCGCCGGCGCGCATGCGCTGGAACAGATCCAGGCTCTCCTCCATGGGGCGGTCCCGGAAGGGGCTCTTGGCGGGCACGCCGATGGAGCCGCGGTACTCCTTGAACTGCTCGGGGGTCAGCTCACACACATAGGCCAGGCCCTTTTTGATGAGCTCCACAGCGCACTCGTACATCTTCTCAAAGTAGTCGGAGGCGTAAAAGAACCGGTCGCCCCAGTCGAAGCCCAGCCAGTGGATGTCCTCCTTGATGGCGTCCACGAACTCCACATCCTCCTTGGCGGGGTTGGTGTCGTCCATGCGCAGGTTGCAGATACCGCCGAACTTCTCAGCGGTGCCGAAGTCGATGGTCAGGGCCTTACAGTGGCCGATGTGGAGATAGCCGTTGGGCTCGGGTGGGAAACGGGTGTGGACCTGCATCCCCTCGCAGCGCTGGCCGGGGGCCAGATCTTCCACGATGAATTGGTGGATAAAGTTTTGAGTTTCCACAGCGCCCTCCTCGGCGCCGGGATTGGATACAGTTCGCTCGTCAGCCATGGTAAGACCTCCTGTAATGGTTCAAAAATGATTCGCCTAACATTTTACACCACAAGGCATATAAATTGCAAGGAATATCGCCGTATTTCGGGAAAACAGTCTCAGCGCCGGCGGAAGGGGCGCTCGGAGAGGAATACGCAGGAGTGGAACAGCACAATGACCATCCAGCCCACGCCGGTGGCCAGGGCGGTGGCGTTCAGGGCCAGACGGCTGACCAGCAGGTAGGTGCCCACCACCCGCACGGCAATCTGGGAGGTGGTCCCCCAGAAGGTGATGTTCATTCGGCCCTCGCCCCGGAAGTGGCCCACATAGCAGTGGCCGATGAAGGAGAGGAAGTAGAACCAGCCCAGGGTGCGCAGATACCCGCCGCCCATGGCGGCGGACATGGCGTCGCCCTGCTCCAGGAAGGGGAGGACAAACCAGCCGCCCCACAGGACCAGAGCGGCGGAGAAGATCACACCCACCGATATGAGCATGGCGGAGCCCCGCAGGAAACCGCCCATGGCCCGGTCCTCCTCCTTGGCGCCCAGGTTCTGGGCCACGAAGATGGCAATGGACTCGCTTCCGCTGATGCCGAAGGCCTGGATGAAGTTCTCCACCCGGGTGGCGGCGGTAAAGCCGCGGATGGCGTAGGTGCCCAGGTCATTAACGGCGCTCTGGATCATCAGCTTGCCCAGGTAGAGGCTGGACTGCTGGAGGGCCGAGATCACGCTGTATCCGGCGGTCTCCCGGATCAGCGCCCGGTCCAGGCGCATGTCCGCCCGGCCCACCCGGAGGAAAGCCTGCTTTTTCCGAATGTAGATCAGGCACAGCAGGGTGGACAGCAGCTGGGCGGAGGCGGTGGCCAGGGCGGTGCCCAGGATGCCCAGCCGGACCACAGCCACCAGGAACCAGGCGGCGGCCAGGTTGTAGCCCAAAGAGATGAGCAGGAAATAGAGGGCCGCCTTGGTGTTGCCCACTGCCCGGAGGGTGGAGGCCAGGAAGTTGTAGGTGAAGGTAAAGAGCATGCCCACCAGGATGCAGCGCAGATAGACGGAGACGTCCCACATCAGCTCCTGGGGGGTGTGGATCAGGTGGAGCAGCTGGGGGAGGAAGATCTGGGCCAGGATCACGGCAGCCAGGGTGCAGCCGCCGATGAGGACGATGGTCACATAGATCTGCTGGCGCAGGCGGGCGAAGTCCCGCTGGCCGTAGAACCGGGCCACCAGCACCGATGCGCCCACGCAGGCCCCCGAGATGGCAAAGATGAACAGGTTCATCACGCTCTCGGCCACGCCCAGGGCGGCGAAGGCGTTGCCCCCCAGGTAGTGGGTGACTACCATGGAGTTGATGATGTTGTACAGCTGCTGGAGCACATTTCCCACCAGCAGGGGGAAGTAGAGCCGGAGCAGCAGGGGGGTGATGGACCCCGAGGTGAGACGGATATTTTGGGACATAGGCAGGACTCCTGATCGAAAGCCGCCGAATGGGCATTTTTCTGATTATTATATCCAGTGTACTACATGGGAGAGGGGGACGCAAGGAAATTCCGGGTAAGCCGGGCTTTTTTCCCGGCAGACGACAGCATTTGGCCTGTTTTGCCGGGGGCCTGTCCTATAATTGGGCCAAACAACGGAAAACAAGGGGGGAGAGAAATGGCTGTGAGCTGCATTGAGGCGGACCGGAAGCTGACCATCAAGATCACCGGCGAGCTGGACCACCACCACGCCAGACAGGTGATGGGCGAGCTGGACCGGCAGATCGAGGCGGCCCTGCCCCGTGAGCTGGTGCTGGACCTGAGCGGCCTGAGCTTTACGGACAGCTCGGGGATCGCCGTGCTGATCCGGGCCTACCGGCGGATGGGGCAGATGGGGGGACGGGTGATCGTGTCCCAGGCCCCGGCCCAGGCGGAGAAGGTGTTCCGGGCGGCCGGGCTGCATAAGCTGATGCCCTTTGAATGAGACTGGGGAGGGGCCCTGTGCCCCTTCCGGAGGAGGACGTACATATATGAAAGCGGAAAACTATACCACAGTGGAATTTCCCAGCCGTTCGGCCAACGAGGGCTTCGCCCGGACAGCGGCGGCCTGCTTCGCCGCCCAGCTGGACCCCACACTGGATGAGATCAACGACATCAAGACGGCGGTGAGCGAGGCGGTGACCAACGCCATCGTACACGCCTACCCGGACTCCATCGGCAAGGTGGTGATGAAGCTGCGCCTGCGGGATCAGCACACCCTGGAAATCGTGATCCGGGACTGGGGGGTGGGCATCCCGGACGTGGAGCAGGCCCGCCAGCCCCTCTACACCACCGGCAGCGAGGAGCGCTCCGGGATGGGCTTCACCATTATGGAGAGCTTTATGGATACCCTGCGGGTGCGCTCCCAGCCGGGGAAGGGGACCACAGTGACCATGCGGAAAAGGGTGTCCCTGCGGCTGGGTCAGCAGTGAGTGGGGCGGTCTCGACCCCGGAGCTGCTCCAGGCGGCCCGGGAGGGGGACAACGCGGCCTGCGAGCAGGTGCTGGAGGAGAACAACGGCCTGATCTGGAGCGTGGTGCGCCGGTATTACGGCCGGGGGGTGGAGCAGGACGACCTGTATCAGCTGGGCTGTCTGGGCTTTCTCAAGGCGGTGCGGGGCTTCGACCCCCAGTACGGCACCCAGTTCTCCACCTACGCCGTACCCAAGATCGCCGGGGAAATCCGCCGGTTCCTGCGGGACGACGGGGCAGTGAAGGTGAGCCGGAGCCTGAAGGAGCGGGGTATCTCGGTCCGGGCTGTCCAGGCCCGCCTGGCCGCCCAGCTGGGCCGGGAGCCCAGACTGTCCGAGCTGGCGGAGGAGACCGGCCTCACCGCCGAGGAGATTGCCGCCGCCGAGACGGCCACCGAGTCGGTGACCTCCCTCCAGACGGAGACCGGGGACAGCGGCATGACGCTGGAGGGGATGCTGGGGGAGGACGGCATGGAGGAGCGGGTGGTGGAGCACCTGGCCCTGCGGTCCGCCCTGCTGGAGCTGCCCGAGCGGGAGCGGCAGGTCCTGCTGCTGCGCTACTACCGGGGGATGACCCAGACGGCGTCCGCCCGGGTGCTGGGCGTATCCCAGGTCCAGATCTCCCGGTTGGAGCGCAGGGCGGTGGACCGGCTGCGGGAGCAGCTGCGGGAATAAGGAAAACAGCAAACCGGCCGCAGTCTGAGGAGAGACTGCGGCCGGTTTGCTGCAAAGAAAAGAGAAGAGAAGGGACCGGGTGGAGCTCCCGGATCTTCTGCCATGATTATAGCAGAGGGAGTATTAAGCTGGTGTAAAGAAATGGAAGGTCAGCATCAATAAACCATAAAAACAGGAACCCTGTTTGCTCAGTCCTCCAGCATACGATAGCCGATGCCAAGCTCGGTGAGGATGTACTTGGGCTCGGAGGGATTTTCCTTCAGCTTGCGGCGGATGTTGGCCATGTTGACCCGGAGGATCTGGTTGCTGCTGGTGCCGTAAGGACCCCAGACGTGCTCCAGAATGAAGTCGTAGGTCAGGACCTTGCCCGCATGGGCGCAGAGCAGCTCCAAAATTTTGAACTCGTTCTGGGTGAAGTGGATCTCCTCGCCGGAGACAAAGACCTGGTGCCGGGCGGAGTCCACGGTCAGGTCCTTGATCTGGTAGGAGTCCCGGTGCATGCCCTGGGTCACCTGGAGCCGGTCGGTCCAGCGCAGGGTGGAGCGGATGCGGGCCAGCAGCTCAGGCACGCCGAAGGGCTTGACCACATAGTCGGCCGCCCCCATGTCCAGGGCCTTCACCTTCTCGCTCTCCCGGTCCCGGGCGGAGATGATGATGACCGGGGTCTCGTTGGGCAGTCCGTTGAGCTGGCTGAGCACCTCCAGGCCGTCCATATCGGGCAGGCCCAGGTCCAGCAGCACCAGACTGGGCTGGTGGGAGAAAAACAGGCTCAGGCCCTCCTTGCCGGTGGAGGCCGCCACGGCCTTGTAGTCGTTGGCAGCCAGCGCGCGGCAGATAAAATTGCTGATGGTCCGCTCATCCTCAATGAGCAGGATGGTTCGTTTGTCACCCATGATCTATTCCTCCAAAGGAAGGCTGAAGCGAAACAGCGCCCCGCCCTCCGAACTATTTTGTGCGGCGAACTGGCCGTCGTGGGCCTTGATGATGCTCTGGCAGACGGACAGGCCGATCCCCATGCCTCGGGAGGAGTCTCCCGGCATGTCCCGGGGAATCTGGCGGCCCGACTGGATCAGCTCCAGAACCTCGGGGGAGAGGCCGCAGCCGTGATCCCGTACCTCCACCACAGCCTGGTCCTCCTCCCGGTACAGGCGCAGCAGGACGGGCTGGGAGCTGCCGGAGTGGCGGATGGAGTTTTCCAGCAGGTTGACCAGCACCTGCTTGATGAGCAAGGGGTCCATAGGGACAAACATGATGTCCTCGGACAGCTCCATCTCGATCCGGGTGGTAGGAAAGCGGCGGCGGATGGCGAGCACCGCGTCCCCGGCCACCTCCTCCAGCAGCTCATCCCGCTTTTTCAGGGGGACACTGCTGTCCTGGATGCGGGTGATGGACAGCAGGTTCTCCACCATAGTGATCAGGGAGTCCGCGTCGTTTTTGATGTCAGAGAGGAGGGAGAGCGTTTTCTCCGACTGCATCTCCTCGCTGGATATGAGCACCGAGGCGGCCCCGGAGATGGCGGTGAGGGGAGTGCGCAGGTCGTGGGACACCGAGCGCAGGATGTTGCCCCGGATGGTCTCCCGGGCGGCCTCCAGCTGAATGGCGGCGTTCTCCTCGTTTAGACGCTGGTTGGCCTCATACAGGGCCTTGGTGCTCTGCTCCCGCTTGACGGCCTCCAGCGCCATCAGCTTGACCCGGGAGGTGAGGGCGCACACGATGATGGAGATGGTCACCATGCTCAGCAGGGCCACCGGATAGCCGGCGTAGCTCAGATCAAATGCGGCGTAGGGGTACATGAAATAGTAGTTGATGCACAGTCCGCCGATGATCGAGGCGGCCACGCCGAAGAGGTAGCCGGTGGTGATGACGGAAATAATGGTGACGGCCAGCACAAAGACCAGTGCGGAGTTGTTTTCCACACCGGTGTGTACCAGCAGCTTCCCGCTGGTGTAGTAGGCGGTCCAGAGCAGGACCACGGTGGCGCACAGATCACGGGGGAGCCAGGGAATCCTGTTCCACAGCTCCATGCAGCGATGCCAGAGGTTCATTTCGCCCTCCCTTTCTTCCGTCCGGATGCGGGCGGATGGATCATAATACAGCTTCTATTATAGCAGAGAGAAAAAAGAGCGTAAAGTTAAAGAAGCATACAGATGGAAAAGAGAAGGGAAAATCGGTCGGTCAGCTTGTATCGGAGCGGGAAAAATGGTATAATATCACGACAAAACTGCCTCATTTCCCAAAAACGGGAGGAAGAGGACGAAATCCAGTGAGAAAGAAGGATTTTCCCATGACCTATAAAGAAGAATTTATCACCTTTATGGTGCGCTCCGGTGTGCTGACTTTTGGTGACTTCACCACCAAGTCCGGCCGCAAGACCCCCTATTTCGTCAACACCGGCAACTACAAGACCGGCGCCCAGGCCGCCAAGCTGGGCGACTACTACGCCGCCTGCATCCAGGAGAACCTGCCCGAGGGCATCGACTGCCTCTTTGGCCCCGCCTACAAAGGCATCCCTCTGGCTGTCTCCGCCGCCGCCAGCCTGTACCGCACCTATGACCGGGATCTGCCCTACTGCTTCAACCGCAAGGAGGCCAAGGACCACGGCGAGGGCGGCTCCATGGTGGGCTACAAGCCCCAGGACGGCGACAAGGTGGCCATCATCGAGGACGTGGTCACCGCCGGCACCGCCGTGCGTGAGTCCATCGAGCTGTTCAAGCACGTGGCCGACGTGGAGATGAAGGCCCTGTTTGTCTCTGTGGACCGCATGGAGCGGGGGACCCGGGACTGCTCCACCCTGGACGAGCTGCGCCAGGACTATGGAATCCAGGTGTTCCCCATCGTCACCGTCCGGGAGGTCATCGACTTCCTGCACAATCACCCCGTGGACGGCAAGGTCTATATCGACGACGATATGAAGGCTAAGATGGAGGCCTATCTGGCCACCTACGGCGCGAAGGCCTGATAGAAAACTCCCGTCCCTCTGGTCGAGCAGGGGGAACTCAGGGGGGACTGGTCCATTTTCCTGCAGGAAAAGCCCGGATTTAGAACAGACAGAAAAAGCGAGGAGAACTCCATGGCCGACCACAGCGGACACCGTCAGCGGGTAAAAACTGAATTTCTGACCCGGGGGCTGGCGGGCTGGCCGGAGCACCGCGTGCTGGAGCTGCTGCTCTTTTACGCCCTGCCCCAGGGGGATGTGAACGGCCTGTCCCACGAGCTGATGGAGCAGTTCGGCTCCCTGGCCGGTGTGCTGGACGCCTCCCGGGATGAGCTGTGCCGGGTGAAGGGGGTCAGCGATCACACCGCCACCCTGCTCAAGCTGATTCCCGCCCTGTGCGGCCGGTATCTGAACAGCCGCAGCGAGGTGCGCTCCGTGATCCACACCGCGGAGGACGCATACGCCGTGCTGGCGCCCTATTTCTTCGGGGCTACCAATGAGATGTCCTATGTGCTGTGCCTGGACGGCAAAAACCAGATCCTGGGTGTGCGCAAGCTGTCCGAGGGCTGTATCGACGCCACCTCGGTGAACATCCGCCGCATTGCGGAGGAGGCGCTGGCCCTGCGGGCCGCCCGGATCTACCTGGCCCACAACCATATCAGCAACATTGCCCTGCCCTCCCGGGAGGATCTGGACACCACCATGGTCATCCAGACCGCCCTGATGGGCGTAGGTGTGGAGCTGGTGGACCATTTGATTTTCGTGGACGGCGACATGGTGTCCATGAAGGAGAGCCAGCGCTATATTGAGATGCTGTAACGCAAGTACCCCACCCCGGCCCTTCCCGGGGTGGGGTATCAAAAACCTGCCACAGAACATTTGTTTTCCTACCGGAGGACAAGGTGTTAGGAGGAACTCTTTATGCCAAAATTTGAAGTCGTTTCCGAATATACCCCCAGCGGCGACCAGCCCCAGGCCATCGAGGCCCTGTCCCGGGGGCTGGAGCTGGGCCTGGACGAGCAGACCCTGCTGGGCGTCACCGGCTCGGGCAAGACCTTCACCATGGCCAAGATCATCGAGCAGGTCCAGCGGCCCACCCTGGTGCTGGCCCATAACAAGACCCTGGCCGCCCAGCTGTGCGCAGAGTTCCGGGAGTTTTTCCCCAACAATGCGGTGGAGTATTTCGTCTCCTACTACGACTACTACCAGCCCGAGGCCTACATCCCCCACACCGACACCTTCATCGAGAAGGACTCCTCCGTGAATGAGGAGATCGACCGCCTGCGGCTGAGTGCCACCGCCTCCCTGCTGGAGCGGCGGGACGTGATCGTGGTGTCCTCCGTGTCCTGCATCTACGGCCTGGGCGAGCCGGCGGACTTCGCCGCCATGATGGTCTCCCTGCGGGTGGGGGCCACCATGGAGCGGGACGAGCTGCTGCGCAGGCTGGTGGACATCCGCTACCAGCGCAACGACATCGCCTTTGAGCGCAACATGTTCCGGGTCCGGGGCGACACGGTGGAGGTCTGGCCCGCTTACTGGAAGGACTCCGCCATCCGGGTGGAGTTTTTCGGGGACGAGATCGACCGCATCAGCGAGATCAACGTGGTCACCGGCACCCCCATCCGCCGCCTGACCAACATCCCCATCTGGCCCGCCAACCACTATGTCACCCCCAAGGAGAAGATGGACGCCGCCATCCAGGAGATCTATAAGGAGATGGAGGAGCGGGTGGCCTTCTTTGAACGGGAGAACAAGCTGGTGGAGGCCCAGCGCATCAAGCAGCGCACCCTGTACGACATCGAGATGATGCAGGAGCTGGGCTACTGCTCGGGCATCGAGAACTACTCCCGGGTCATCGAGGCCAGGCCGGTGGGCTCGCCCCCCCACACCCTGCTGGACTACTTCCCGGAGGATTTCGTCCTCTTCATCGACGAGAGCCACGTCACCCTCCCCCAGGTCCGGGCCATGTACAACGGGGACAAGGCCAGAAAAACCTCACTGGTGGACTACGGCTTCCGCCTGCCCTGCGCCTTTGACAACCGCCCTTTGAAGTTTGAGGAGTTCGAGAAGCGGCTCAACCAGGTGGTCTATGTGTCGGCCACCCCGGGGGAGTACGAGCGCACCCGCTCGGGCCAGATCGTGGAGCAGGTCATCCGCCCCACCGGTCTGCTGGACCCTGTGATCCAGGTCCGCCCGGTGGAGGGGCAGATCGACGACCTGATCGGCGAGATCAACGTCCGCACCGCCCGGCAGGAGCGGGTGCTGGTCACCACCCTGACCAAGCGGATGGCGGAGGACCTCACCTCCTACCTTCAGAATGCGGGCATCCGGGTGCGGTATATGCACCACGATGTGGACACCATGGAGCGCATGGAGATCATCCGGGACCTGCGCCTGGGGGAGTTCGACGTGCTGGTGGGCATCAACCTGCTGCGTGAGGGCCTGGATCTGCCCGAGGTCTCCCTGGTGGCCATCCTGGACGCCGACAAGGAGGGCTTTCTGCGCAGCGAGACCTCCCTCATCCAGACCATCGGCCGCGCGGCCCGCAACGCCGACGGCATGGTGGTCATGTACGCCGACACGGTCACACCGTCCATGCGCCGGGCCATTGACGAGACCGAGCGCCGCCGGGAGAAGCAGGACGCCTACAACAAGGCCAACGGAATCACCCCCAAGACGGTCATCAAGTCGGTGCGGGAGCTGCTGGAGATCGCCGCCGAGGAGGAGAAGCCCAAAAAGCGGGCCAAGGATGCCCCTCAGCTGACCAAGCAGCAGCGGCTGGAGAAGATCGACAAGCTGGAGAAGCAGATGAAGGAGGCCGCCAAGATGCTGGAGTTCGAGCTGGCCGCCGCCCTCCGGGACCAGATCATCGAGCTGCGGGGACAGAAGTGATTTTGGGTGGATTTTCCCCGATTCTCGCATTCCGAGAGAGATTCCCGGTACAGATGGTTGTGTTCTCACTGACGATATCGTAGAATCTGGACAGGAAGAAAGGAGTTGTACGCCATGGAGAAAAAGACATTAGGCAGCTTTCTGACTGTCCTGCGCAAGGCCAAGGGCCTGACTCAGAAGGAGCTGGCCCAGCAGCTCAACGTGTCCGATAAGGCAGTCAGCCGCTGGGAGCGGGACGAGAGCGCCCCGGATCTGTCCATGATCCCGGTGCTGGCCGAGCTGTTCGGCGTCACCTGTGACGAGCTTCTGCGGGGAGAGCGGGCGGCCCCCGGTCAGCCCGGGGAGGAGCCCCAGACAAGCCAGAAGGGGGAGAAGCAGCGCCGCCGCATCCTGAAGGCTGAACTGATGCGGTATCAGAACCAGAGCCTCCTGTCCATTGGGGTGGCGGGCTGCGGCCTGATCGCCGCGCTGCTGGGCAACTTCGCATTTTTGCGGGCGGCCGTGGGATTTTTTGCGGGCCTGGTGTTTTTCCTGGCCGCCGCTCTGCTCCAGGGGATCTGGCGCAACAGGGCCTTTCTGACGGTGAGCGACGAGGAGCTGATCGCCCCGGAGGAGGCACAGGACTTCCGCCGGTCGGCCAACCGGCTGGCGGAGCGGGTCTGGGGACTGACCCTGGCCATGTTTGCCGCCACCCTGCCCCCGATGTTCAACCTGACAGACTCCGCCCACAGCGGACTGGATGGGGTCACCTACCTGATCGAGGGGGGCATCGCCGCCCTGATCGTGCTGGGCGCATTTGGGGTCCGCTGGTTCTGCACAGAGAAGCGGCAGGACCCGGCTGACTGGTGACCGCCGGGGCACTGGAAGCCGCAGCTGAGACAAAGACAGAAGAAGGACGCCCCCTGATTGAAAAATCAGGGGGCGTCCTTTTTGCAGATATTACTCCACCACTCGCAGGGGCGGGCCGTCCAGATAAATCACACGGTCGGCCAGGGCCAGGATCTCGGGCTCGTGGGTGCTGAGGAGCACAGGGGCGGGCAGGGCACGGAGGTGGTCCATCCACTGGCGGGCCCGGGCCAGGTCCACGCCGGTGAAGGGCTCGTCCAGCAGATAGAGCCTGGCGTCCAGGGCCAGGCATCGGGCCAGGGCCAGGCGGCGGCACATGCCGCCGGACAGGGCGCTGGGATAGGACTGGGCCTCGTCGGTGAGCTGGGCCAGGGCCAGCAGCTCCTCCGCCCGGTCCCATCGGTCCCGGGGGAGTACGTCGGTGAGGTGCTGACGGACGGTCCGCCAGGGCAGAAGCCGGTTCTCCTGGAACAGAATGGCGGTCTCCTGGGGAGAAATTCCGGAAATATTCCCCGATTTGGGCCGCTCCAGACCGGCAATACACCGGATCAGGGAGGTCTTTCCACAGCCCGAGGGGCCGCTGAGGGCTATGATCCCCTCCTCCGGGAGTTTCAGGGAGAAGCCGTCCAGAACGAGCTTTTCCCCATAGGAGAGGGAGAGACGGGTCAGCTCCATCATGTCCCGGCCCCCTTTCTCCGGTCCAGGGACCGGCGCAGCAGCCGCTCCAGCAGGAGGGACAGGGCCACCACAACCGCCGTCCAGGCAAAGAGGTCGGGGACCTCCAGGTAGAGCTTGCTGTTGGAGATCTGGGTGCCGATGGCCTGCCGGGGCAGGCAGATCACCTCGGCGGCCACGCCGGACTTCCAGGCAAGGCCCATGGATGTGGTGACGGCGGAGAGAAAGTAGGGCCGCAGGGCGGGGAGGTAGATGAGCCGCAGGGTTTTCCAGTGGGTGAAGCGGTAGGCTCGAGCCAGCTCCAGCAGCTGGGGGTCGGTCTCCCGGATGCCCCGGGACAGGTTGGACCATACGATGGGCAGGACCATGAGCCCGGCGATGATGGCCGGGACGAAGTTCCGGTCGGTCCACAGCACCACCAGCAGAATGAAGGAGACCACAGGCGTGGCCCGGATCACCCGGATGCCGGGGGACAGGACCCGGTCGATCCAGGGGGAGAGGCTGGTCAGACCGGCCAGCAGGGCGCCCAGCAGCACGCCGACGGCCATGCCAAGCAGGATGCGGACCAGGGAGGCGGCGGTGGTGGACCAGAAGGCGGGCTGGCCGCACAGGCGGACCAGGGCCGCCAGCACGGTGGCGGGATAGGGCAGGAGCAGCTCATTGCCCCGGCCCTCCACCCGGCAGTCCACCAAATAGGCCGCAAGCTGCCAAACCCCCAGCCAGAAGGCCGGGGGCAGCAGAGTGAGGATAAACTTTTTAGGCAGCTCAGCCCACGCCATAGTAGAAGGAATCGTAGGGCATGGCGCCGCCGATGGAGGCGGGATCAGCCTCAAAGAGGATGGCGAAGTAGTTCTCCAGCATCTCCTTCATCTCACCACCCTTGACGAAGGTCAGGGCGCTGTGGGGGAGGGCCTGAGCGGCCACCTTGTCGTTGGGGGCGATGGCCAGCTCGGCAACCAGCTTGGCGGCCTCCTCATGGTTGGCCTCGTCGCTCATGAACTGGATGGACTCCTCATACTTGGTCAAAAAGGCCTCCACCAGCTCGGGATTCTCCTTGGCAAAGTCGGTGCGGACCACGATGCAGCCCTGGGGCAGGGAGGTCTCGCCCAGCTCCTCCCAGGCGTCGTTGACAGACACGGCCAGACGGACGCCCTGGTCCTTCATGGTCAGAGCGGTGGCGGCGGGGACGGGCAGCATGCAGATGGCGGACTCGGAGGAGGTCATCTTGGCGGTGACCTCCTGGGCGGGCATCCACTGGATGTCCACATCGGCGGGGTTCACGCCGTTTTTGGTGAGCAGGTAGTTGAGGACGTACTCGGGGTTGGCGCCCTGGCCGAAGGCGTACAGGGTCTTGCCCTTCAGGTCGGCGATGGAGTGGACGGAATCGCCCTTCTCCAGGATCTGGAGCACACCCAGAGTGTTGACGGCCAGCACCTGGATGGAGCCCTCGGTCTTGGCAGACAGGGTGGCGGCCAGGTTGGTAGCCACGGAGGCCACATCCACGGAGCCGCTGATCAGGGCGTCCTTGATGGCGGCGTTGTCGGCCATGATCTCGGTGTGGAAGCCGTCACCCAGGCCCAGCTCCTCGGCGCCGTTCTTCATCAGCCAGGCGGCGCCCATGCCGGTGGGGCCGGACAGGGCGGCGAAGCGGAGGGTCTTGCCCTGGTTGTCGGGCTGGGACTGAGAGCCGGAGACGGCGGGGGGATTGGACTTGGAGCCGTCGGGCTGGCCCTCCTTGGGCTGGCAGCCGGCCAGCAGGGAGAACACCATGGCCAGGCACAGCAGTGCGGAGAGAATGGAAGTACGCTTCTTCATCAAATCATTCCTTTTCAGATAGTATGTGCGGGCGTCCCTTACAGGGTGTCGCCCAGTGCGGAGGGATCGGGGACGGAGATGGTCTTGCCCTGGCGCAGGATCAGTCCTGCGGACTCCAGGGTGTCAAAAGCGCGGTACAGAGAGGCGCGGCTGACCCCCAGCCGTCGGCACAGCTCGGTGGCCGGGCAGACCAGCTGACCATCCTGCATATTTTCCAGCAGGTACTGACTCAAACGGCTCTCGGCGCCGCCGGCGGCCAGGGCCTGGAGGCGGGCGCTGAGAAAGCGGATACGTCCGGTGAGGTAGCGCAGATAGTTCTGACGGAGCACGGGATACTCCCCCAGCAGCCGGTCCAGCAGGTCCTCCTCCAGCATCAGGGCGGAGCAGGGGGACAGAGCGGTGAGGGTGGTGGTGTAGTCCGGGTCCTCGTTGAACACAGCGGCCGCGCCAAACAGGGTCCCCGGCGTCAGGACGCTGACGGTCAGAGAACGCTTGGTCACCCGCACCTGGCCGGAGAGCAGAACGCCCAGCCGGCGGAGGAAGTGGGAGGGGCTGTAAATGAGCGCCCCCGATGGGAAGTGCTCCAGGGTGCAGCCCGGGCGGTCGAGCAGCGGCAGCAGCTGCTGGGACGGGACCCCGTGAAAGAGGGGGGAGCCGGCCAGGAGCTCCAGCTGTTTTTCGGGGATGGTGCAGGACATGGGGCTCCGCTCCTTTCAAAAACGTGTCATTTGAGACAGAACGATTGTAAGGGGTCGGCGGGGAATTGTCAAGGGTCCAGAGAAACTTCCCACAAAAATTGAAATCCTGTGGAAAAACCGGGACCAATAGGCATTTGGCTGAATAGACTGGGGAAGAATGGCCCGGGGCGGCTGCGTCCCGGGTGGAGAGGAGGAAGTGTTTATGGCATATTGTCAGGGGCCGCGCCGCTGCGGCCCGTCCAAGCCAAAATGGGAGGGGCGGGAAAAGCGTCCGCCTGCGGAGGTCCCCATGCATCGCTACATCCATGAGATCCCGGCCCCCAGGGAGGCGCTGCCGCTGTGCCGCTTTGAGGAGCTGCTGGAGGAGCAGAACAGCCTGCTGCGGGCGCTTCTGGAGCAGATGAAGGCAATGCAGGAGTGCTGCGGCGGCGCAGGCGAAGAAAACGGGTGAAAGCCGGTTGCCAGCCCCACAAAAAGGTGGTATAGTTTTCTCAGATACATAGGAAAAGAGGAGAATGGAGCATGGAGGAGATGACGGACGCCCTGCGCCGGGCATTCCCGTTCTGGGAGCACCTGAGCCAGGCGGAAAAGGAGCGGTTGGTGGACCACACAAGGCCGCTCCACTATCCAAAGGGGGGCAGCGTCCACCGGGGCGATGAGGACTGTGTGGGCATCCTTTTGGTGAAAAAGGGCCAGCTGCGTGTCTATATGCTCTCCGAGGACGGGCGGGACGTCACCCTCTACCGGCTGTTTGAGGGGGATGTGTGCATCCTCTCCGCCTCCTGTGTGCTGGAGGCCATCACCTTCGACGTGTGCATCGACGCTGAGGAGGAGACCGATGTGTTCCAGATCAGCTCCCAGACCTTCCGGGCGCTGTCCGAGCAGAACATCTATGTGAAGTGCTACGGATACCAGCTGACCACCACCCGCTTCTCCGACGTGATGTGGACCATGCAGCAGATCCTGTTCATGCGGGCGGACCGGCGGCTGGCCATCTTCCTGTGGGACGAGATCAGCAAGAGCGGCTCGGACGAGATCCACATGACCCATGAGCAGATTGCCCGCTACATGGGCAGCGCCCGGGAGGTGGTGTCCCGGCTGCTTAAATACTTTGCCAGTGAAGGAATTGTCACCCTGTTCCGGGGGGGCATCCGGATCGTAGATAAAAATAAACTAAGGGGGCTCATCTGAACCATGAATCTGAAGGAAATCATGGCCCAGCAGAGGTTTGCAGTGCTGGGCGACACCATCAACCCTGAGAAGTACGCCTGCAAAATCAAGGAGGGACTGCTGGACAAGGGCTACACGGTCTACTCGGTGGGGAAGGAGCTGAACTCCCTCAACGAGATCGAGGGGGACATCGACATCATTGATCTGTGCATCCACCCGGCCAAGGGACTGAAGCTGCTCCAGGAGAATCGGAAGCCCTTCAAGTGCATCGTGGTCCAGCCCGGCGCCTCGGACGAGGCCCTGATGGCCTACCTGAAGGAGCAGAACCTGCCCTATCTGGACGGCTGCCTGCTGGTGGGCCTGAGTCTCTACGCAAAATAAGAAATCAAAAATGCGCTCCGCGAAGCTCGCGGAGTGCATTTTTTTAAGAAAAGAGATGGAGAAGTGAGAAAATGGAGAGGAGGTGCTTAGCCCTCCAGCATGCGGAGGATGGCGTCCTTGGGCTGGACACCCACGGACTGCTGGGCGATCTCGCCGCCCTTCATGACCACCAGGGTGGGAATGCTCATCACGCCGAATCTCTGAGCCAGCTCGGGCTGCTCATCCACGTTGATCTTGCCCACCTTGGCGGAGGCAACCTCGTCGGCGATCTGGTCCACGACAGGGGAGAGCATCCGGCAGGGACCGCACCAGCTGGCCCAGAAGTCCAGGAGGACGGGCTGCTCAGACTTCAGAACTTCCTGCTCAAAGTTATCCTTGGTGATTTCCATAACAGACATAATCAAATCTCCTTTTATCAGTAATCAGCGATCCGAGTGGATCTTGGTCGGTTGTTTGTTTGTGAATTTAGGATACCCCATTCCGAAGAAATCTTCTGTAACTTGCTCACAAAACCAAGAGAAAAATTTTTGACGCGAAAAATCCGAGCCCAAAGCAGGCCGGGAAGGTGAGCAGCCAGGCGGTGAGGATGGAGCGCACCACCGCCGGGTCCCACCGCCCGCCGCTGGCCAGGCCGACCCCCAGCAGGGCGGCCGCGTGGGCGTGGGTGGTGCTCACCGGGAGCCCCAGCGCGGTGGTCAGCAGCAGACAGACAGCCACCCCGACAGAGCCGGCCAGCCCCTCCCGGGGGCCCAGGTCCACCATGTCCCGGCCCAGGGTGCGGATGATCCGCCCGCCGCCCAGAGCGGTGCCCAGGGCCATGCCCAGGGCGCACAGCAGCATGAGCCAGACCGGGACCAGAAAGGTCTCCTCGTCCTGCCGCCCCTGGGCCAGGGCACAGGTCAGCAGAAAGACACCCAGAAATTTCTGGCCGTCCTGGGCCCCGTGGAGAAAGGCGCAGCAGGCGGTGCCGGGGAGCTGGAGCCGGAGACAGGCCCAGTCCGGGAGGGACAGGGACCGCAGCACCCGTCCGCCCAGGGCGCCCGCCCCCAGCCCCAGCAGGACGGACAGGATCAGGC
>JAHHSD010000041.1 GCA_020025425.1 Oscillospiraceae bacterium | reverse complement strand
GAACCCACGCGACCAGCTTGGAAGGCTGGGATTCTACCATTGAACTACACCCGCATGGGACAGCGCTCATCTCACATCAGCTCTGAAATGATAACATACCCCGGAACGAATGTCAATCCCTTTTGCAGACATTTTTGAAGGCTTTTTTATGCGGTCAGCGCAGAGGTGCGTCACAGAAGGCGCAGCAGTCCACGCCGCCGATCTTTTTCACCAGAGGGGGGAGGTACTGCTGAGTCTGGGTGATGCAGTGGGGGTTGCAGCACACGGGCTTGGTGCCGATCTCCACCGCGTCGGGGTGGTCGTTGCGGGGCTGGTGGGCCAGATGCTCCAGCAGGGCCATCCGGGCGAACATGCCGAAGCGGGCCTGCTGGAAGTAGGCGGCCCGGGGATCGTCGTCCACGTCCAGGGAGATCTCATCTACGCGGGGCAGGGGATGCAGGACCAGCATGTCGGGCTTTGCGTTCTCCAGCTTGCGGCGGGTGAGAACGTAGACGCCCTTGTTGCGCTGGTACTCCAGGGGGTCCACAAAGCGCTCCTGCTGGATGCGGGTCATGTACAGCACGTCCAGCTGGGGGATGACGGCCTCCAGGCCGGTGACCTCAGAGAACCACATGTTATGCTCCCGCATGAAGCTGCGGATGTAATCGGGGACGGCCAGCTCCCGGGGGGAGATGAGGAAAAACTTGATGTTGTCAAACTTGGCCAGGGCCTTGATGAGGGAGTGGACGGTGCGGCCGTATTTCAGATCGCCGCATAGACCGATGCACAGATCGTCCACCTTGCCGCGCAGGCGGGTGATGGTGGTCAGGTCGGCCATGGTCTGGGTGGGGTGCATGTGGCCGCCGTCACCAGCGTTGACCACGGGGACGCAGGAGTAGAGGGAGGCGGCCTTGGCGGCGCCCTCCCAGGGGGTGCGCATGACCACCACATCGGCGTAGCCGGACACCATGCGGATGGTGTCCTTCAGAGTCTCGCCCTTGGAGACGGAGGAGGACTTGGGATCGGCAAAGCCGAACACCTGCCCGCCCAGGCGGAGCATGGCGGTCTGGAACGAGAAGTTGGTACGGGTAGAGGGTTCGTAGAACAGGTTGGCGGAGACTTTGCCCCGGCACACATCAATAACGGCCTGAGGGTCGTCTATGATCTGGCTGACCCGGGCGTAGAGCTGTTCCCACTCCTGTCGGGTCAGATCACCAAAATCAATCAAATGCCGCATAAAAAACCAACTCCTTCGCATATTTTCGGCTTAATATTTTAGCATAAAACAGATGATTCTGCAAGGGGCGGAGAAAGAAAACAAGGTTCCGATTTTATAAAGAGGGACGGCCCGCTGATGATTCGGCGGGCCGTCCCTGACGGTTTTGCGGGGATGAGTCAGCCAATAAACAGCTGCACCCAGTAGTGGCCGTAGCCGGAGGAGGAATTCGTGTAGCCCACACCGATGGTGCGGAAATTTCCATTCAGGATGTTGGCCCGGTGGCCGGGGGAATTCATCCAGCCCTCCACCACGTCGGCGGGGGTGGGGTAGCCGGCGGCGATGTTCTCACCGGCGGTGTGGTAGCGGATCCCGGCTTCGCCCAGGGCGGAGAAGCAGGTGCGGCCGTCCGGACGGGTGTGCTCAAACAGCTGGGGCAGCTCCTGGGCACGGACCTGGGCGGCCTGGTTGACCTGCTCGGACATCTGAAGGGGGGCGAGCCCGGCATTGGCCCGCTCAATGTTGACCAGACGCACCACCTCACTGATAAAATCAGCCTGGGCAGCCTCGGGCTTAGGTTCGGGTTTAGGCTCAGGCTTGGGATCGGGCTTGGGATTTGGCTTCTCCTGGGGCCGGCTGCCGGTTCCACCGGCGTCCAGGGCGTCGTTGAGCTTGCACAGGACCACGGCGGCCTGGGCCCGGGTCATGTAGGCGTTGGGGGCGAAATTGCCGTTCCCGTCCACGCCGGCCAGCAGACCCATCTGATAGCAGGTGGCGATGGCGTTCCGACGCATGACGTCCGCCTGGGACAGGTCGGGGATGCGGGACTTGGTTTCCGCCAGCTCGTCCGCGGAGGGCAGCTGGACGCCGTAGTCAGACAGGATGGTGGTCATAATGACAGCCATGTCCTCCCGGTCGATGCGCTCCAGCACCGAGGCGCCCCGCTCCAGGCAGGAGGTCCCGTCGTACAGGCCATACTCCTCGGAAATGGCGTGGGCGGGGAGGTACCAGGGGTCTTCGGGACCGCATTCGGCCTGAATAAGCGCCATCTCCTCGGGGTAGAAGGCGTTGCAGAGCATGGTCATATAGTGGGCAATGGTGAGGGTTTCCTCAGGGGCAAAGCTGCCGTTTCCAACACCGGAGATCCAGTCGTTGTCGGCGGCCCGGCTGATGTGGGCGTGGGCCCAGTGGGTGGTGGGGACGTCGGCAAAGCGGCCGGGGGCGGCCAGGGCGGTAGTGGACAGCATGGCCAGAGCCAGGGCGGAGCCCAGGACGCGGGTCAAAATGGATCGCTTCATTTTGAATGCACTCCTTTCGGTTCAGGTGTTGATTCAACCATAGCATGCGCCCTGAAATTTTGCAAATGATATCTGTGCCGCATTGGTCCGAAATTGGGGGATGAGGCGGAAAAAGAAAAAATTGACACAGCGCGGCAGTATGAGAGCGGAGACTGCGGCCCATACTAGAGGTGGAAGTGGAGGAAATCGTGATGTGGTTTTGGAGCTTTATTATATACAGTTTTCTGGGCTTTTTGCTGGAGGTAGTCTTTGCCCGGCTGACCGGCGGCCGGGCAGAGCGGAAAAACCTGCTCCTGCTCCCCATCTGTCCGGTATACGGCCTGGGGGCCTGCGCAATTTTGTGGCTGACGCCCATGGCACAGGGGAGACCCCTGCTCTTGCTGATCCTGGGGATGGGGGCGGCCACGGCGGTGGAGTACGCCACAGCGGCCTGGTATGAGCAGGCGCTGGGGGTGTCCTTCTGGGACTACACCGGCCTGCCCGGCAGCATCCGGGGGCGGATCTGTCTGCCCTTCTCCCTGGTGTGGGGGCTGCTGGCCGTATTGCTGATGAGATGGGTCCATCCGGCGCTGGCCCCCCTGATGGCACAGATCCCCGGGCCGGTGACCTGGTCCATGGCGGCCCTGACCGGGGCGGATCTGCTGGTGTCCGGGGTGATGATGCGCAGAACCGGCAGCCGGGACTGTCTGGACTGGTACCGCAGAGGGCCGGAGACGTAAAAAAGCCTCCCCCGGGGCATCGGGGGAGGCCTGGTAATCGCTCACAGCTGTATGCGGAGCGGGAGCTGAGGGACAGCCGCTCAGCGGATGGCGGCGGCGGCGATCAGCTTGGAGGGGGCCTTTTTGCCCCCGCGGATGGAGGTGCGGGGGGGAGTCTGAGCGGGCTTCTGGCCGGCCTGCTCCTTGGCCAGGCCGTGGGCATTGGCCAGCATCAGCTTGATGCGGTTCTCCTGGTTGATCTGGGTGGCACCGGGGTCGTAGTCGATGGCCACCACGTTGCTCATGGGATAGTCGTCCTTCAGCTTGCGCAGCATGCCCTTGCCCACAATGTGGTTGGGCAGGCAGCCGAAGGGCTGGGCGCAGACGATGTTGGGGGTGCCGGTGTGGATCAGCTCCAGCATCTCGGCGGTGAGCAGCCAGCCCTCACCCATCTTGTTGCCCTCGCCCATGTAGCCGCGGATCATCTTGTGGAGCTGGGCGAAGGAGCCGGGGGCGCGGAACCGGCCCGACTCGTTGAGGGCGTCGATCATATCCTGCTGGCATTTTTCAATGTAGTTCTGGAAGAACTGGCAGCCCCACTTTGTGGTCTTTTTGCCGCCGTACAGGTCCACATCCACCACCTTGGCATTGATGGAGTAGAGCATGAAGTCGGTCAGGCCGGGGACCACCGGCTCAACCCCCTCGCTGAGGAGAAATTTCTCCAGGTTGTTGTTGCCGAGGGCGGAGAATTTGACATAGATCTCACCCACGATGCCCACCCGGATCTTCGGAGCGTCGGACACGGGAATGGAGGCAAAATCGGAGATGATCTGGCGGAAAAATTCCCGCATCTGGGGGCGGCTCATGCCCTTGCCGGCCTGGAAGCCGTCCACCAGCTTCTGGACCCAGTGGTCCACCATCCGGTCCGCAGCGCCCTGAGACAGCTCGTAGGGCCGGACCTGGTTGGCTGTCCACATAATGAGGTCGCCGTACATCATGCCGTAGACCATTTTGCGGATCAGGCCGGGGGTCAGGCTGAAGCCGGGGTTCTTCTCCACGCCGAAGGAGATGGACACCACGGGGATATAGTCCATGCCCGCCTTGGCCAGGGCCTTCCGGAGCAGGTGGATGTAGTTGGAGGCCCGGCAGCCGCCGCCGGTCTGGGTGATGAACAGAGCCACCTTGTGGGGGTCGTAGCCCCCGTTCTTGATGGCGTCCAGGAACTGACCGATGACCAGCAGGGCGGGGTAGCAGGTGTCATTGTGGACATACTTCAGGCCCTCGTCCACCACGGAGCGGCCGCTGTTGTTGAGCTGATCCACATGGAAGCCCTCCAGCTCCAGCAGCTTGCGGAACATGCCGAAGTGGATGGGCAGCATCTGGGGCATGAGGATGGTGTACTCCTCCTTCATCTCCTTGGTGAAGAGGAGACGTCCTGTTTCATCATAAACTAACTTTGCCATAGTGCAATTCCTCTCTTACTGCGCCTTTCGGGCGTCGATGGCGGCGATCAGGCTGCGCAGCCGGATCTTGACCGCGCCCAGATTGCTGATGTCGTCGATTTTCAGCTGGGTGTAGAGCTTGCCGCCCTCCTCCAGGATGGAGCGCATCTCATCGGTGGTGACGGCGTCGGTGCCGCAGCCGAAGCTGACCAGCTGGACCACCTGCATATCGGGCTGGGTGCAGACATAGCGGGCGGCGTTGTACATGCGGGACTGGAAGGTCCACTGGTTGAGGACCTTGTGGGGTGCGTAGCCCTCCAGATGGGAGAGGGCGTCCTCGGTGACGATGACAAAGCCCAGAGAGGTGATCAGATCGTTGATGCCGTGGTTGATCTCCGGGTCGATGTGGTAGGGGCGGCCGCAGAGCACGATGATGTTCAGATCGTTGCTGCGGGCATATTGGATGTACGCCTGACCGGTGGAGCGCACGTCGGCCAGATAGTCCTCGTAGGCCTGGTAGGCGGCCTGGGCGGCGGCGATGGTCTCCCGCTTGGGGATGTGGTACAGATCCTGCATCAGCCGGGCGATGCGCTTTTCAAAGTCCTTGTGCCGCCACAGACCCACATAGGGGTTCAGGAACCTGGTTTTCTTCAGGGCGGGCACGTTGGCGGCCAGCAGCTCGGGGTAGTAGGCCACAACGGGACAGTTGTAGTGGTTGTCGCCGATGCCCTCGTCGTTGTTGTAGGACATACAGGGGTACCAGATAGCGTCCACACCCTCCTCCACCAGGGCCTCCACATGTCCGTGGAGCAGCTTGGCGGGGTAGCAGACCGTGTCCGAGGGGATGGTCCGCTGGCCCTTGAGGTAGAGCTTGCGGGAGGACTGGGGGGAGAGGACCACCTGGAAGTTCAGATGGGTGAAGAAGGTGTACCAGAAGGGCAGGTTTTCGTACATATTGAGGCCGAAGGGGATGCCCATGGTGCCCCGGGAGCCGTCGCCCGTCCCCTTGCCCTCCATGGCCCGGAGCTTTTCGTACTTGTACCGGGTCAGGTCGGGGAGGCGGTGGGGCTCCTCGCCCAGGGGGCGGGAGCAGCGGTTGCCCGAGAGATAGCGCCGCCCGCCGTCAAAGGAGTTGACGGTGAGGGAGCAGTGGTTGGTACACAGGCCGCAGGTGGCGGGCTTGGCGGTGTGGGTGAAGTGCTCCAGGGCCTTGGGGGAGAGGAGGGTGCTCCGCTCCAGATGGAGGTCCCGGGCGGCCAGGGCCGCGCCGAAGGCGCCCATGATGCCGGCGATGGTGGGGCGGGTGACCTCACGGCCCAGCTCCCGCTCGAAGGCCCGCAGGACGGCGTCGTTGTGGAAGGTGCCGCCCTGGACCACCACGTGCTTGCCCAGGTCGTCGGCGCTGGCGGCGCGGATGACCTTGTACACCGCGTTTTTCACGATGGAGATGGACAGGCCGGCGGAGATGTCCTCCACGCTGGCCCCGTCCTTCTGGGCCTGCTTCACGCTGGAGTTCATAAACACGGTACAGCGGGAGCCCAGATTGACCGGCCGCTTAGCCAGCAGACCCAGCTTGGCGAAGTCCGCGATGGTGTAGCCCAGGGCCTTGGCGAAGGTCTCAATAAAAGAGCCGCAGCCGGAGGAACAGGCCTCGTTGAGGAGGATGGAGTCCACCGCGCCGTTGCGGATCTTGAAGCACTTCATATCCTGGCCGCCGATGTCGATGATAAAGTCCACATCGGGGTTGAAGTGGGCGGCCGCCTTGTAGTGGGCCACCGTCTCCACCAGGCCCAGGTCGCAGTCAAAGGCGTTTTTGATGAGGTCCTCACCGTAGCCGGTGACGGCCGCGCCCCTGATCTGGATGCGGTCCCCGCACCGGCGGTAGATCTCACGCAGCTGGTCCAGGACGATGGCCACCGGGTTGCCCTGGTTGGAGTGGTAATAGGAGTAGAGGATGCCGCCGTCGGCGGTGATGAGAGCCAGCTTGGTGGTGGTGGAGCCGGCGTCGATGCCCAGCCAGGCCGGGCCGGTGTAGGTGCTGATCTCCACCTCCGGGGGGCGGCTGGCGCTGTGGCGGGCCAGAAATTGGTCGTACTCCTCTTGGGTTTCAAAGAGAGGAGGCATGGTGTCGGCGGCGGTGTTGGTCTCGCGGCTCTCCTCCAGCCGCCGGAGGACCTCCTCAAAGGGGAGGGTGGCGTAGTCGGCGGAACACAGGGCCGCGCCCATGGCGGCGAAGCAGTCGCCGTCCTGGGGGAAGATGGCGTGCTCATCGTCCAGCTTCAGGGTCTCCACGAACCGCTCCCGCAGGCCCATGAGGAAGTGGAGCGGGCCGCCCAAAAAGACCAGCTTGCCCTTGAGCTCGCGGCCCTGGGTCAGGCCGGCCACGGTCTGGTCCACCACGGCCTGGAAAATGGAGGCCGCCACATCCTCCTTCCGCCCGCCCTGGTTCAGGATGGGCTGGATATCGCTCTTGGCAAAGACGCCGCAGCGGGAGGCGATGGGATAGATTTTTTCGTGCTTGAGGGAGAGGGCATCCAGCTCCTGGACAGTGACGTTCATCAGGGTGGCCATCTGGTCAATGAAGGCGCCGGTGCCGCCGGCGCAGGAGCCGTTCATCCGCTCCTCCAGGGCGCCGCCGAAGAAAATGATCTTGGCGTCCTCGCCGCCCAGCTCGATGACCGCATCCGTATTGGGAATGAAGGTGTTGACCGCCGCCGCGGTGGCGTAGACCTCCTGGACAAATTCCAGCTCGGCCGCCTTGGCCACGCCCAGACCGGCCGAACCGGTGATGACCAGATGGATCTCCTGGCCGGAAAGCAGATCGGTGATGGACCGCAGGGTCTCCAGGGTGCGCTCCCTGGTTTTGGAGTAGTGCCGCTCGTAGGAGCGGAACAGCAGTTTATTTTGATCGTCCAGAACGACTACCTTGGCCGTGGTGGAGCCGATGTCAATGCCGACGCGTAGACTCATGTTTGTGTGACCGCCTTCATAGGATGGATTGGCGCGGATATGGGCGCCGCCGTTCGTCTGATTATCATAGCCCTGGAAAATAGAAAAAACAACCATTTTAACGCTATCTTAACGAAAATTATGGCAAAAAAGTACACCTCTATTAAAATGTAAAAAATTAAGGGGAGAAAAAAGCGGGATAATTTATGCACAAGGGAGAAATGCAAAATACAGCGCATAGATATTGCATAGTGCATAAAAATATGCTAAAATAACCAAAGCAGGCGATACAAAATGCCTAAAAATTATTGATTGAAGGGAGCCATAGTATGAAAAAGAAAGCTGCGCGCAGAATCCTGTCTCTGACAGCGGTGTTCGCACTGGTTCTGGGCATGATGCTCACCACCCGCGCTGCGGACAACGGATTGACCAGAGCAGAGATGACCAAGCTGCTGGTTGAAGGGATCGGCATGGCCGATCAGGCCGGTGTCTATGCCGGACACAAGAGCGCCTTCACGGATGTTGCGGAAGACAGTCAGTACGAGGGATACATCAATCTGGCCCAGGCCAAGGGTCTTGTCAGCGGTGTGGGAGAGGGAAAATTTGCCCCCGACGCCAAGACCACCCAGACCGAGGCGGCCACTGTACTTCTGAAATACTATGGTGTCCCCGCCGGCCTGATGAAGGCCTGGCCCGCCGACTATGAGAGCATGGCCCGCTGGTCCGGTCTGATGGACGGCCTGACCTTTGAGGGCGGGAAGACTCTGACTGCTGAGATGTTCCAGAAGATGCTGGCCAATGGTCCTGCCGTGGCCAAGAAGCCCGTGATCGGGATCTCCTGGAAGAGCAGCGATCAGGACTATTCGGCCTTCAAGACCGTCATCCAGGCCGCAGGCGGCATCCCGGTGGAGATGCCCAAGGTGGTCAGCAGCGCCGTGCAGTATGACGCCGAGGGCAAGGTGGCCGGCGCCTATCTGGAGTCCAGCGGCAATCTAAAGCAGCAGTATGCCGATGTGATCAAGAGCAGGGATTTCTCCAAGAGCAATGTGGATAAGGCCATGGCCGATATCGACGGTATGTTCTTTACCGGCGGTGAGGACATCAGCCCCTCTCTGTTTGCCGTTCCCCAGCCTGTGGAAAACATGGGCGAGGAGATCAACGCCGCCCGGGATATCTCGGACTACATCCTGATGGCCTACTGCATCGAGAAGGACGTCCCCACCTTTGCGGTGTGCCGCGGCGAGCAGATGATGAGCATTGTCTCCGGCTGCACCTTTATTCAGGATATCCCCGCCTACTATGCCGAGAAGGGCGTGGAGTACCACGACGAGCACCGGATGCCCCCCGGAACCCCCAACCGCGATTATGAGCGCCACGACGTGGAGGTGTTCAAGGACAGTTCCAAGTGGATGTACAACATCGTGGGTTCCACGGAACTGAAGAATGTCTCCTCCTGGCACCATCAGGTGGTGGACAGCGTTGAGGGTACCAACCTGACCGTGGTAGCCAAGACCAACACCAACGGTATCGACATCATCGAGGCCGTAGAGCGCCAGGACAAGACCTTCTGCCTGGGTGTCCAGTTCCACCCCGAGAACGACTGCAAGACCGTTCTGGTGGATGGTAAAGAGGCCGTCTGCGACTTTGAGGTCTGCATGAACTTCTTCCGTACCCTGACAAAGTACGCCGCAAAGTAAAATCGTGTCAAAAATGCTTACCCCGACCGCATTTTGCAGTCGGGGTAAGTTTTTTGGCCTAAAAGGGGGAGAAAAAGACAGAATACGGCATAGGATAGCTTTGACTTTTGTGTGGGCAGCCGTTAAAATAAGGGAAAGAGATGCCCAATCGATCCGGGGGATGTTGGGCGTCGGATATGGTGGCTCCCCCGGAGCAAAGGAGAATGAAATGAAAAAGATGTTGCGGTCCGCCGCGGCTGTGGCCCTGTGCGGATGTCTGACAGTGGGCAGCGTGTGGGCGGCCCCTGTCGTGTTTAAGGATGTGCCCAGCAGCTACTGGGGCTATTCATTTGTGACCAGAGCGGCCCAGGAGGGGTTGGTCAGCGGCCTGGGCGACGGGACCTTCGGGACCACCAAGCCCCTGACCAATGCACAGTTCACCACAATGGTGTGCAATATTTTCTATAAGGACGAGGTCATGACCTACCACAACACCTACAAGCCGGCGGAGTGGTGGCGCGCCTATATGGCGGTGGCCTACTCCAACGGCCTTTTGGACAACACCGCCGTGGGTGAGAACCGGAAGCTGAGCAACACCTGGAGCACCGGGGCCGTGAATGCGGAGATCAGCCGCTACGACATGGCACAGATCATGGCCAACCTGGCCCGGGTGCAGAAGTGGACCCTCCCTTCCGATCTGGATCTGCTGGCCGTCCAGAGAAAGATCGCCGACTGGGATAAGATCCCGGAGAAGTACCAGAAGGCGGTGGCCCTGGCCTACGCCAAAAATTTCCTGGCCGGTATGGACGATCTGGGCACCTTCAAGGGCAACGACTCCATGCAGCGCATCCACGGCGCTGTGGTGGTCTGCAAGCTGCTGGACGCCAAGACCGAGGAGGCCGCCAACATTTACCATAACACCACCAAGCTGGTCAACGGCAAGGACCCCACCCAGCAGAATGTGACAGAGGCCCTGGCGGCCCAGAAGAGAGAGTTCAACTGGCAGTATGTGTGGGATATGAAGAAGCCCTACCTGTCCAAGGTGCTGGGCCGGGGCTACGGCAACGACGCCTTCCTCTTTATGCTCAGTGACCGGGTATTCGGCACCTTCCAGGTCACCACTGTGGATGCCAGCAAGCTGAAGGCCGGTGACATGATCTACTGGAACGCCACCCGGTCCCACGTCCTGGTCCAGGAGGTCACCCGGGATAAGTTCTACTATGTGAGCTGCGACAGCTCCGGCCGTATCAGCTGGGACAAAGTGGCCAGCCGCAGCGACCTGAGCAAGATGGACACCATTTACAGCCGCTATGAGGATGACACCCAGCCCTATGACGCCCTGGCAAACGGTGAGGAGGCCACGGAGCGCAACGTCATCAGCGCCATGGACACCTTCAAGCGCAGGGAGTACGGCCAGGGCAGCAGCTGGGATATGAATTACGCCTATGTGCCCAATACCTTCACCAGCCGCAGGACCTACGGCGCCCAGGCCTTTGCCTACTACCTCAGCGACCAGATCTTCGGCCAGCTGGCGGACAGAACCGTCCAGCGGACCTCTGAGATCCGGGCCGGCGACGTGATCTACCGGGACGATGAGGACGAGTATCTGGTGGTGACGGACGTGGACCGCACCAACCTGTACTATGTCACCGTGGACCGGAAGGGCTGGGTCAACTGGAACGGTGTCCTGCGCCTGAGTGAGCTGGACCGCTATGACCAGATCTATACCCGCTACCCCGACAACGTGATCGGCGGGGAGGGCCAGCTGGCCAACGGCCGCCCGGCCACCGACCGCAACGTGTCCGATCTGCTTTCTGACGTGCTGGACAGCCGGGGCTACCGGGAAAATGACAGCTGGGACATGGACAAGAGCTACTCCACCTATCTGTTTGGCCGCAGCAAGGGCGGTATGGCCTTTGCCGGCATGGTCAGTGACGAGGTCTTTGGCGACCTGAAGGAGACCAGACACACCAGACTGGAGAACCTGCGGGTGGGCGATGTGCTCTACCTGTGGGACGACGACATGTATATGGTGGTGACCGATGTGAACGGGAGCCGCATCACATACAGCTATGTGGACAGACGTGGGGAGATCAGCCAGAACAACCGAATGAACATCAATTCTCTGGGCAGAAATGACGAGATCTATACCCGCTATCCTCAGTAAGGATTCAACAAAAAGAGAGGGCGCTGTGGAAAACACAGCGCCCTCTCTTTTTTATTTGTCTGAGTGTGCCTCCAGATAGGCCCAGTAGGCATCGTTTTCCTTCCAGGCGGCCTCCACCCGCTGGGTCATGCCCTCAGGGCGGATGTCCTCCCAGGGGAAGTTCATCAGCTCGATCTCGGTGCGGTCGCGGTTGGGGGCGCCGTCCTCCTGCCGGGGCAGGAACAGGCGGAAGTCCACCGTGCGGGCACAGAGGCCGCCGGCCTCCATGAGCTGCCGGGTCTCCAGCAGGATGCTGGCTGCCCGCTCCACAGTGACCTGGTCGCTGACCGCCCAGAGGACCAGCTTCCCGTGTCTGGCGGCCAGCTGGGGGATATTGTAGACCTGGTCCAGCACCAGGGGAGTGTCCCAGGGCTCCACCGGGGTGCCCGGCTCACCGCTGTCCGGGTTGTTGACCCGGTCGAAGGCGTCATAGAAGTTGGCCCCCGCCAGATCCACCTGGAAGGAGGGAACGCCGGACTCCAGGATACGGTCGCCCCAGTCCCGGTACTCCTGGTTGATGCGGTCGGCGGTATTCTGTCCCCCCAGCACCCGGTACTCGTAGCTGTCGTAGCCGCGCCGGCCCAGGGCGTCGTAGCCCACGGTGAAATAGGTGTCCTGACTGCTAGGGGAGCTGATCTGGACGCAGTAGCTGCCGTCCTTGAAGCTGTACCCCACGCTGTCAATGACATAATCGGTGTCCCCGTAGGTCTGCTCCAGGTAGGTCCTGGCGTTGTGCTTGACCAGCAGGTAGGATATGGGATTGCCCACCAGGGCGTTGGCAAAGAGGGCCAGACCGATGAGCAGAGCGATGGCCCCCAGGAGGGCGGCGAGCTTTTTCGCTTTCTGTTTATTCATCCTTCTTCTCCTTTCGGAAGGCGTAGTGGAACAGACCGGCGATCACGGTGCCCAGCAGGACAAACATGGCCAGGATCACGGTCCACCACAGCAGGCTGAGCAGGTCAAAGCGCTCCACCCCCCGGATCAGGCCCAGGGTCTGGACCAGGACGTGGACCACCAGCAGCAGGATGGGGACCTGGTACAGGGCGTTCCACCGGGAGACACCGTAGCCCAGAGCACCGATCACCGGCATGATCAGGACGTTGTAGAACATGTCCTCGCCGGCCAGCAGGGACACCCCGAAGAAAATGCCGATCATCATAAGCATGACGAAGAAAAGCTGCATTTTGTGCTGGATCTGCATGAGCAGCTGTGTTCCGTTGGACTCGGGAGGGGGCTGGCCGTCGAACAGGGCCCGGCAGGCGGGGCAGCCCGCGATGTGGTCGGCTACCGCCTGCCGGCTGTCGGCGCTGGCCACACCGTCCTGGACCAGAGGGATCAGGTCCATGCAGATCTCACAGGAAATTTTATTCATCTAAAAATCCCTCCTCTTTTAATGTACTGCGGATTCTGGCCTTGGCCCGGAAGTCGATAACCCGGGCGGAGCTCTCCGATACGCCCAGCCGCTGGCCGATCTCGTGGAAGGACCAGCCCTCCAGCCGGAGGGAGACAATGGTCCGGGTGCGCTCCGGCTCCTGGGCCAGCAGGTCCCGGACCCGCTGGGCCGCCGCCTGGTCGCAGATCCGGTCCTCGGGGGAGCGGGAGGCGCTGGCCAGCAGCTCGTCCAGCAGCTCCAGTGGGGGCTGGGCCTTCTTTTTGCGCAGGTATGCGAACCACTTGTGGCGGGCGATGGCGAACAGCCAGGTTTTCACATCTGAGTCTCCCCGGAACCAGTGAATGGACTGGACCACCTCCAGAAAGACCTCGGAGGTCAGATCCTCGGAGAGGGCGGCGTCCCGGCTCAGACTGTACAGATAGAGATATACGTCCCGGTGGTAGAGGTCGAACAGCTCGCGCAGCAGCTCCTTCACGTCGTCCCCTCCTTTCACCCTATTAGTGTCGATTTCCCCGGCTGTGTTACAGCACAGGAAGAGAAAATTTCATCCTCCATTGTACAGGAGGGCGGGAGCGGTGTAAATGGGGGGCGGGAAACGCATAAAAAAACAGGACGTATCCCCTTGGATACGTCCTGTTTGCGGTTGTGTGATATGGGTTTCGCGGAGCGGGATCAGACCATCAGGGAGCAGACCAGCTCGGCGAACCCGGCGGGATCGTCCAGGGGCAGGTCGGCCATGAGCAGGGCCTGACCGTAGAGCAGCTTGGAGTACTTGGCCACGGTCTCCTTGTCCCCGGCCTCCTGGGCCTTCTTCAGCGCGGCGTAGGGAGCGGAATCGGGGTTCAGCTCCAGCACACGCTGGGCCTTCATGGCCCGCTCGCCGTCCACCTTGCGCATATACTTCTCCATCTCCAGGGAGACGGGGCCGTCGGCGGTGAGGCAGCAGGCGCCGGATTTCAGAATATTGGAGATGCGGACCTCGTGGAGCTGATCGCCCAGGGCCTCCTTCACGGCGGCCAGGACGTCCTTGCCGGCCTCGGACTTCTCCTCGGCGGCCTTCTTCTCCTCCTCGGTCTGGGGCAGGGCGTCCTCGTCGTTGACCGACTTGACCTTCTTGCCGTCGATCTCCATAAGGGCGCGCATGACGAAATCGTCGGGATCGTCGGTGCAGTAGAGGATCTCGTAGCCCTTGTCCAGGATGCGCTCTACCTGAGGCAGCTTGGCGATCTTGTCCACGGACTCACCGCAGGCGTAGTAGATGAACTCCTGATCCTCGGGCATGCGGTCCATGTAGGCGGCCAGGGTGGTGTTGGCGTTCTCCTTGGAGGACCAGAACAGGAGCAGATCCTGGAGCATGTCCTTGTGGGTGCCGTAGTCGGCCACAATGCCGTACTTGACCTGGGTGCCGAAGGCCTTCCAGAATTTCTCGTACTTCTCCCGGTCGTCCTTCTGCAGCTTCATCAGCTCGTTCTTGATCTTCTTCTCCAGTGCGGTGGCGATGACCTGGAGCTGGCGGTCGTGCTGGAGCACCTCACGGCTGATATTCAGGGAGAAGTCGGCGGAGTCCACCACGCCCTTGACAAAGCGGAAGTGGTCGGGCAGCAGGTCGGCGCACTTGTCCATGATGAGTACGCCGGAGGAGTAGAGCTGGAGGCCCTTCTGGTACTCACGGGTGTAGAAGTCATAGGGGGCCTCGGAGGGAATGTACAGCATGGCCTTGTAGGTCACGGCGCCCTCGGCGGAGGTGTGGATGACGGACAGGGGGTCCTGCCAGTCGCCGAACTTCTCCTTATAGAATTCGTTGTACTCTTCGGGCTTGACCTGGCTCTTGGGGCGCTGCCACAGGGGCACCATGGAGTTGATGGTTTTCCACTCCTTCACAGTCTCCCACTCAGGCTTGTAGTCCTCGCCGGCGTCGGCGGGCTTCTCCTTCTGGCGGTAGTCCTCCACCTCCATGGTGATGGGGTAGCGGATGTAATCGGAATACTTTTTGATCAGCTCCTGTAATTTGTGGGTGTCAAGATACTGGTCGTAATTCTCGCCCTCCACATTTTCCTTCAGGTGCATGATGACGTCGGTGCCGGGGGCGGCCTTCTCGCAGGGGGTGACGGTGTAGCCGTCAGTGCCGGCGGACTGCCACATAAAGGCCTCGTCGCTGCCCCAGGCCCTGGAGATCACGGTGACGTTGTCGGCCACCATGAAGGCGGAGTAGAAGCCCACGCCGAACTGACCGATCACGTCCACCTTGTCGGCGTCCTCGGCCTTGCCGCTCTCCTTCAGGTCCTGCTTGAACTGGAAGGAGCCGCTCTTGGCGATGGTGCCCAGGTTGTTCTCCAGATCGTCCTTGGACATGCCCAGGCCGTTATCGGAGACGGTCAGGGTGCGCATCTCCTTGTCGGGCACGATGGTGATTTTCAGGTCGCTCTGCTTCACGTCCACCGTGTCATCGGTGAGAGACTGGTAGGCCAGCTTGTCCTCTGCATCGCTGGCGTTGGAGATGAGCTCCCGGAGGAAGATCTCCTTGTGGGTGTAGATGGAATTGATCATCAGGTCCATCAGGCGCTTGGATTCCGCCTTAAACTGCTTCTTTGCCATGTTGTATGACGCCTCCGTAGTATATGAAATAGTCTTATAAACAAAATCGTTAGCACTCATTTATTATGAGTGCTAACGATATGATAGCCTATCCCGGGTGAAAATGCAAGAGGGTTCATAAAATATTTACAAAGGGGGTGGGAGAGTGCTGAAAACAGGCACAGAGCAGAAGGGAGGGCGTGTATCCCATCAGATCTCGCGGATATCGTAGGGGGTGGTCTGGTAGACGTAGTAGTTGAGCCAGTTGATGTAGAAGAGCTGGGCGGCGGAGCGCCAGCGGACCAGCGGAGGCTGGGTGGGGTCGTCATTGGGGAAGTAGTTTGCGGGGACGTCAATGTTCAGCCCCCGGTCCACATCCCGGAAATATTCCTTGCCCAGAGTGTCGGGGTCGTACTCCGGATGGCCGGTGATGAAGAAGTGCCGGTTGTCCCGGCTCTTGACCGCAAACACACCGGCCTGCTCAGAGACGGCCATCACTTCCAGCTCAGGGTGCTGCTGGATGTCCTCCAGATGATTTTCGGTGTAGCGGGAGTGTGGGACATAGAACACATCGTCGAAGCCCCGGAACAGAGGAGACTGCACTTTCAATACCTTGTGGGGGAACACACCGAAGAGCTTTTTGTCCAGGGTGTACTTGGGGACATTGTAGTGGTAAAACAGCCCGGCCTGGGCGCCCCAGCAGATGTGCAGGGTGGAGTGTACATGGGTCTTGCTCCACTCCATGATCTGGCACAGCTCGTCCCAGTAGTCCACATCGGTGAAGTCCAGGTTCTCCACTGGAGCGCCGGTGATGATCATACCGTCGTATTTCCGATCCTTGATCTGGGAGAAGGTGGTATAAAAGGAGGAGAGGTGGTCGGCGTCGGTGTTCTGGGAGATGTGGCTGGAGGTGTGCAGCAGCTCTACCTCTACCTGGAGGGGGGAGTTGGACAGCTTGCGCAGCAGCTGGGTCTCAGTGATAATCTTGGTGGGCATCAGGTTGAGGATCAGCAGCTTCAGAGGACGGATGTCCTGATGGAAGGCGCGGAACTCAGTCATCACAAAGATATTCTCATGCTCCAAAATAGAAGTGGCTGGGAGAGAATCCTGGATACGAATAGGCATGGTGGGTGTGGCTCCCTTCATAAATGGTCATAGTACTGAAAGACTAACACAACCGCACTCCTTCTGCAAGGCAGAAATTGGGATACATGGAAAGAGAGGGCGGCCCTATACAATATAATATATAATTCAGGCCAAACAGGGGGTGAAACAGGGGTGAAAAAGAAAAGTCGAAAAAACTTGAAAAAGGTGTTGACAAAGGGACCATTCTTTGCTAATATATTCAAGCACTCACGAGACGGGTCCTGAGTAGCCGGCAGCAGGTGAGCGCAAACCATTTCAGCACAGCTGCTGAGAACTGAAAAGT
>JAHHSD010000040.1 GCA_020025425.1 Oscillospiraceae bacterium | reverse complement strand
AAATAATTTGAAAAAGACATACACACAGAGTGAAAAGTGTGGTATGATATTAAATATGACTTTTATCGGAGTAGATTCCCGAGCAGGTAAGAGGGGGAGTGGGTTTAGATGAAACTATGGCGGAACAGAGGAGCGATGGTCCTGTGTGCAATGCTCCTTGTGCTGCTCACCGGATGTATTTTCCGCTCCCCGGACGAACTCTATCGGCCGCCCCAGCACTCTCCGGGCTATGAGAAGCTCACGGCGAAAATTGATGAAATCAAGCGGCAGCTGGAGATTGAATATGGTGCGGTCGCAGAGCCTGCCGTGATCTATGCGGGCAATAATACGGCGCCCATCCAGCTTCAGGACCTGGACGAGGACGGGGAGCCGGAGACTGCGGTGATCTTTTTGCGGATCCCCGGGGCTGAAATGCCGCTGCGCATCTACTTTATGACCCTCCAGTCCGACGACAGCTACCAGGTCAGCAGCGTGGTGGAGGGTGACGGCTCCGCCATCTATGCGGTGGACTATGTGGATTTCAACGGCGGCGGGAAAAAGGAGCTGGTGGTCAGCTGGCAGACCAGCACCAACGTCTATCAGCTGGGAGTCTATGCGCTGGAGAATACGGACAATCTGCACGACGAGCAGCTCCCAGGATCTGCCGTGCGGGTGGAGTGGCCCGAGGCCACAGAGCTGATGCGGACCACCTATTCCGGATACAGCCTGCTGGACATCGACCAGGACACCCGCACCGAGCTGGCCGTGATCCGGGTGGACTCCGCCGGGACCAACAGTCTGGCAGAGGTGTACAGCTGGCGGGGGGACGCCTTTGTCTCTCAGGGCAGGACCAGACTGTCCACCGGCATCACCACCCTGAGCCGGGTCCAGTCTAATTTTGTGGCAGGTTCTGCAAGGGCACTCTATATCACCAGTACACTCATAGACGGCAGCCAGGCCACTGATATCGTGGTGTGGCGCAACAATGAGCTGGTAAACCTGACCCTGAACCCGGAGACCGGTGTCAGCGATGAGACCATCCGGGGCTATTTTGGCGGCGTGGGCCCGTCGGATGTCAACGACGACACGGTGCTGGAGCTGCCCAGGCCCCACATGATCCCCTCGTACAGCGAGGGGGTGTCCAGCGACTTCTGGCTGCTGGATTGGAGTCAGTACGATATCAGCGGCCGGGCGGTCCCGGTCTTTACGACCTACCACAACACCATGGACGGCTGGTACTTCGAGATCCCTGCCCGATGGGTGGATAAAATCACCATTGCCCGGGACGACAGCGTCAGCGGCGAACGGGCCGTGGTGTTCTACCACTGGAACGGGGACAAGAAGGAGCCGACGCCCTTCCTGGCCATCTATAAGATGACCGGCACCAACCGGACAGTCCGGGCGACGCGGGAGAACCGCTTCATTCTCAGTGAGGATGAGAGCACCATCTACGCCGCCTCCTTCCTGGGCCGGAAGTGGGACTGCGGCCTGGAGGAGATGGACGTCATGGACCACTTCCACCGTATCCTGAGTGGCTGGCCCGTTGAGGGATAGGATTTGAAAGAGAACAGGAGGTAAGAAAAGCATGAGAAAGGTCCTGGTTTTAGAGGATGAGGAAAATATCCGCAGTTTTGTGGTCATCAATTTGAAGCGCGCCGGATACGAGACCATCGAGGCGGGGACCGGAGAAGAGGCGCTGGTCAAGCTGAAGCAGAACCCCAGCATCAAGGTGGCGCTGCTGGACGTGATGCTCCCGGGCATCGACGGCTTTGAGGTCTGCCGCCGCATCCGTGCCATGGACAGCAAGATCGGCATTATCATGCTGACCGCCCGTACTCAGGAGATGGATAAGATCACCGGCCTGATGACCGGTGCGGACGACTATGTGACCAAGCCCTTCTCCCCGGCGGAGCTGACCGCCCGGGTGGACGCCCTCTTCCGCCGGACCGGCGGGGAGGAGGCCGTGGACAGCGGTGAGGAGCTGTATCAGCCCCCCTTCCTGCTGAACCTGCGCAACCGGACACTGGAAAAGGACGGCCAGCGGGTCAAGCTGACCCAGGTGGAGTACGGGATCGTGAAGCTGTTCATGCAGAATCCCGGCAAGGCCCTGTCCAGAGAGGAGATCCTGGACGCGGTCTGGGGCAGGGATTATTTTGGCGAGCTGAAGATCGTGGACGTGAATATCCGTCGTCTGCGCATCAAAATTGAGGATAACCCGACCAGTCCCACCTATATCAACACGGTGTGGGGCTTTGGGTACAAGTGGGGCGCCTGATCAGAGCCTGCCATGAGGAGAGGAGGGGATCGGTATGGGCGTAAAAATCGGGCTGAGTGACAAAAAAACCATTCGGGGTATCCGCCGCCGCTGGCTGTTCAACAGCCTGGGTGCGGTCATGCTGATCCTGGTCCTGGCACTGAGCACCCTTTCAGTGGCGCTGTGGGGCTACTACGAGACGGCTATGACCACCGGGATGGAGGTCCAGGCATCGGCCGCGGCCCGGCATTTCCGCAGCTACACCCGCAGCGCCTACCGCACAGCGGCCCAGACCTTCATAGACGGGTTTGAGGACCGCAACAAGATGGACGTCCAGTTCCTGGACGTCAACGGCCGGGTGGTCTACACCGGCCAGAGCCTGGCCACCGGGACCATGCCCCAGACAGATGACGTACATGGTGCGCTGGAGGAGCGGACCATGCGCGTGTGGAAGGGCCGGGACCCGGTCACCGGTGAGCACATCATGGCGGTTTCCGCCCCGGTGATCTACGAGGGCAGCCTGCTGGTGGGGGCCGTCCGCTTTGTCACGTCCCTGGAGGCCGTGGACCGGCAGCTGGCCATGTCCATCCTGATCCTGGCGCTGATCGGTCTGGCCATTTTGGGTCTGGTCTATTTTTCCAACCTGACCTTTGTGCGCTCCATTGTGGAGCCGCTGGCCAGCATCAATGAGACGGCCCGGATGATCGCCGACGGCAGTTACGGCATTCAGATCGAAAAAAACTTTGATGACGAGATCGGCGAGCTGACCGACACCATCAATGACATGTCCATCAAGGTGATGCAGGCGGAAAAGACCCAGTCGGAGTTCCTCTCCTCTGTGTCCCACGAGCTGCGCACCCCCCTGACCGCCATCAACGGATGGGCGGAGACCCTCCAGAGCGGCGAGCTGACCGATCCGGAGGACGTGAAAAAGGGAATGGATATCATTGTGTCCGAGGCCCGGCGCCTGACCAATATGGTGGAGGAGCTGCTGGAGTTTTCCCGCATGTCCGACGGGCGCTTCACCCTGGCGGTGGAGCGGCTGGACCTGAAGGAGGAGCTGGAGGACGCGGTTTACACCTATCGGGAGTTCTTCCGCCGGGACGGAATCCACCTCCACTATAAGGACTGCGACGAGGAGGAGATCCCCATTTCGGGCGATCCCCAGCGCCTGCGCCAGGTGTTCTGCAATCTGCTGGACAACGCCGCCAAGCACGGCGGCTCCGGAAAGCGGATCGACGTGTCGGTACAGGTGGAGGACGGCCAGGCGGTCATCCGCATCCGGGACTACGGCGCGGGCATCCCGGAGGACGAGATCCCATTTGTCAAAAACAAATTCTACAAGGGCAGCTCCAAGGCCCGGGGCAGCGGCATCGGCCTTGCGGTGTGTGAGGAGATCATCACCCGGCACGAGGGCCGGCTGGACCTGGACAACGCCGAGGGCGGAGGCTGCGAGGTGACCATCCATCTGCCCATGGAGGCCTGAGCGCTGCCCCTGCATTCCATTGAATTATCAGATCAAAAGTCCGCCGCCCGGCGGCATATCCCGAATGGGGAAGAAAGGAAGATCCATGGCACAGGAACAAGAAAATCAACAGGAGAGCTGCCAGAGCTGCCCCAAGGGGGGCTTTAAGACCATGTGCGGCGGTCAGGCCCTGATTGAGGGCATTATGATGCGCGGACCGAAGAAACAGGCCGTGGTGGTCCGCCGGCCCGACGGTGAGCTGGAGGTCCAGGTGAAGGAGCTCAAGCTCATCAAGGCCAGACACCCTATTCTGGGGTGGCCCTTTATCCGCGGCGTGGTCAATTTTATGGACGCCATGGTCAACGGCGTCAAGGCGCTGATGTACTCGGCGGAGTTTTTCCCGGAGGAGGAGGACGAGCAGCCCTCCAAGTTTGACCTCTGGTTGGAGAAAACCTTCGGCAGCGAGAAGGCGGCCTCCTTCATCACAACCCTGGCGGTATTTCTGGGGCTCGCCATGTCTATCATGCTGTTTTTCCTGCTGCCCACTCTGCTGGGCGGACTGGTGGAGCTGGTGGCCCCCAAGTCGATGCTGCTGCGCAATCTGGCCGAGAGTCTGCTGAAAATCATCATCTTTGTAGGTTATTTGGTGTTCTGCTCCCGGATGAAAGACATTCACCGGGTGTTCCAGTACCACGGGGCGGAGCACAAGACCATATTCTGCTACGAGGCGGGTCTGCCGCTGACTGTGGAGAATGTGCGGATGCAGCCCCGGCACCATCCCAGATGCGGCACCAGCTTTCTGTTCGTGGTGATTTTTGTGTCCATTCTGGTGTCCACCATCGTCTTTTCGGTCTGGCCGGTCTACAACGGCCTGCTGCGCTTTTTGGTCCATCTGCTCATGCTGCCCGCCATTGTGGGGGTCAGCTATGAGTTCAACCGCTATGTGGGCGGTCACGAAAATGCAGTGACCCGGGTGCTGGTTGCCCCCGGACTGTGGCTGCAGAACTTCACCACCTTTGAGCCGGATGACTCCATGATCGAGGTGGGAATCAGGGCGCTGGAGCTGGTCCTGCCCGAGCACAAGGGCGAGGACCGCTGGTAACGCGGGAAAATAAAAACTACGCTGGAAGGTGAAGCTATGGCAACCACCTACAACAATCTATACTTAGACACCCGGGCCCGGCTGAGGAAGGCCGGTATCGAGGCCGCCCAGCTGGAGGCCAGGGAGCTTGTCTGCTACGCCGCGGACAAGAGCCGGGACCAGCTCTACCGGGACATGTCCCTCTACGCCACCTCTCAGCTGGAGAGCCGGGTGGAGGAGCTGGTGGAGCGCCGTCTGTCCGGAGAGCCGGTGGCCTACATCGTGGGGGAGTGGGAATTTTATGGAGTCCCTCTGGATATCTCCAGTGACGTACTGATCCCCCGCTGGGACACGGAGGTCCTGGCGGAGCGGGCCATCCAGCGCGCCCAGGCGGCCGGAGAGGGGGCTCGGGTGCTGGATCTGTGCGCGGGCAGCGGCTGCGTGGGGCTGGCGGTGGCCACCCAGGTGCCATCCTGCCGGGTGGTGCTGGGCGAGCTGAACGAGGGTGCGCTGCGGGTGTGCAAGCAGAACGTGCGCCGCAACGAGCTTAACGCCCGGGTCACCTGCATCAGCGTCAACGCCATGGAGGCCCCCGCCTCCGCCCTATGGGACTTTGACGTGATCGCCTGCAATCCCCCCTACATCCCCACCGGCGATATCGCCGGACTGGACGCATCTGTGCGGGACTTTGAGCCCCGCATGGCCCTGGACGGCGGCGAGGACGGCCTGGACTTCTACCGGGCGGTCAGCGCCAAGTGGAAAAGCGCCCTGCGGCTGGGCGGCTCCCTGATCTTCGAGGTGGGCCAGGGCCAGGCCCCTCAGGTGGAGGAGATCATGGCCCAGCACGGCTTTGAGAACATCCAGACCGTGGCGGACAGCCAGGGGATCTGGCGTGTGGTAGAGGGCGTCATCAACAACTGAAAAGTCCGATATAACGGAACAAGAATATGGTAACATGATTCCAAAGGCATTGGCGGCGCAGTTGAGAGCGTCGGCCCTGGAAAGGATGAACGTGAATGGCAAATAAAAAACCTGTGATTGAATCGGCAGCCCCCGCCTCCGACAAGAAGAAGGCGCTGGAGACCTGTATGGCCCAGATCGAGCGGACCTACGGCAAGGGCTCTATCATGCGTCTGGGCGAGAACGCCAGCGTTATGGTCGAGGCCATCCCCACCGGCTCTCTCTCCCTGGATATCGCGTTGGGAATCGGCGGTGTGCCCAAGGGACGCATCATCGAGATCTACGGCCCTGAGTCCTCCGGTAAGACCACCCTGGCCCTGCACATCGTGGCAGAGGCCCAGAAGCGGGGGGGAGAGGCCGCCTTTATCGACGCCGAGCACGCCCTGGACCCCACCTATGCCCGGGCCCTGGGGGTGGACATCGACTCCATGCTGATCTCCCAGCCGGACACCGGCGAGCAGGGCCTGGAGATCTGCGAGGCCCTGGTCCGCTCCGGCGCCATTGATGTGGTGGTGGTAGACTCGGTGGCCGCTCTGACCCCCCGCGCGGAGATCGAGGGCGACATGGGCGACAGCCATGTGGGTCTGCTGGCCCGCCTGATGAGCCAGGCCCTGCGCAAGCTGGCCGGCTCCATCGCCAAGACCAACTGCGTGGTCATTTTCATCAACCAGCTGCGCGAAAAGGTGGGCGTGATGTACGGCAACCCCGAGGTGACCACCGGCGGCCGGGCGCTGAAGTTCTACTCCTCCGTCCGCATCGACGTGCGCCGCATCGAGGCCCTGAAGAACGGTTCCGAGATCGTGGGCAGCCACACCAGGGCCAAGATCGTGAAAAACAAGGTGGCTCCCCCCTTCCGGGAGGCCGAGTTCGATATCATGTACGGCGAGGGAATTTCCAAGTGGGGCGAGCTGGTTGATCTGGCCGTCAAGCTGGATATTTTCCAAAAATCCGGCTCCTGGTTCTCTATGGGCGATGTGCGCCTGGGCCAGGGCAAGGACAGTGTGAAGCAGTATCTGAAGGACAACCCTGAGCTGGCCGAGGAGATCGAGGCCAAGATCCGGGCCAATGCCTTCCAGCTGATGAGCAAGCAGTCCCAGATCGCGGCCAGGGCCGCCGGCCGTGCCGTGGACGTGTCCGCCGACGACTTCACCGACGGCGAGGACGAGGAGGAGTAAGTGGTCATCCAGGAGCTGAAGCCCTCCAAACGGGTGCAGGGCCGCTGGCTGGCGGTGATGGAGGACGGCTCCATCCTGCGGCTGGGGGAGGGCGAGGTGACGGATTTTGCCCTCTATGCGGGGAAAGAGCTGCTGGAGGAGGAGGCGGAGCGTCTGCTGGCCTCTGCCCGGCGCAGCACCCTGCGGGAGAAGGCCCTGGCCCTGCTCAGCCGCCGGCCCCAGTCCAGAAAGGAGCTGGAGCGCAGGCTGCTGGAGTGGGAGGCCGGGGAGGAGGAGGCCGCCGCCATCTGTGACCGGATGGAGGAGCTGGGCTACCTCAACGACCGGAGCTACGCCGAGCAGATCGTCCGGCATTACAGCACAAAGGGCTTTGGAGAGAAGAAGCTCCGGGACGAGCTGTACCGCCGTGGTGTGCCCCGGGCGCTGTGGTCCGAGGCCCTGGAGGGGGCGGAGACCCCCTCTGCGGTCATAGATTCCTTTGTACAGAAGAAGCTGTCCGGTCGGACCGTCGACCGGAAGGAGCTGCAAAAGGTCTCCGCCGCCCTGGCCCGCCGGGGCTTTGGGTGGTCGGAGATCAGCGACGCGCTGCGCCGCTATGAAGAAAAACTGGAGTTGTGGGACGACTGAGGTCCCGTCGAAATTGGAGCGATACTATGTCATACAAAATTGCATTCATCTCCCTTGGCTGCGCCAAGAACCTGGTGAACACTGAACAGATGATGGCGCTGTGCCGCAAGGCGGGCCATCAGGTCTGCGGCGACCCCGATGGGGCCGACGTGGCGGTGCTCAACACCTGTGGATTTATTGAGTCCGCCAAGAGCGAGGCCATTGACAACATCATCGAGCTGGGACAGCTCAAGTCCGACGGGAAGCTGAAAAAGCTGCTGGTGACCGGCTGTCTCACCCAGCGCTACCCCAACGACATCCGCGACGAGCTGCCCGAGGTGGACGGCATGCTGGGCACCGGCAGCTACACCGACGTGGTGGAGGCGGTGGAGGAGCTGATGGCGGGGGAGAAGACCAGCCACTTCGGCGACATCCACCACACCTACGAGGACGGAGAGCGGATGGTCACCACCCCGCCCTATACCGCCTATCTGAAGATCGCCGAGGGATGCAGCAACGGCTGTGCCTTCTGCATCATTCCCAAGCTCCGGGGCCGCTACCGCAGCCGCTCTATGGAGGCCCTGCTGGAGGAGGCCAGGGAGCTGGCCGATTCCGGGGTGAAGGAGCTGATCCTCATTGCCCAGGACATCACCCGCTATGGCTGGGACAAGAAGGACGGCACCTCGCTGGCCAAGCTGCTGGATGAGCTATGTAAGCTGCCCTTCCACTGGATCCGTCTCCACTACCTCTACCCCGAGGCGGTCACCGACGAGCTGATCGAGACCATCGCCCGGCAGCCCAAGGTGCTCCATTATCTGGACATCCCCATCCAGCACTGCAACGACGGCATCCTGAAGGCCATGCGCCGCCGCAGCACCAAGCAGGAGATCATCGACCTCTTTGCCAAGCTGCGGGCCGCCATGCCGGATGTGGTGCTCCGCACCTCTCTGATCTGCGGCCTGCCCGGTGAGGGGGAGGAAGAGTTCGAGGAGCTGTGCCAGTTCCTCCGGGAGCAGAAGATCCAGCGGGCGGGCGTGTTCCAGTTCTCCCCGGAGGAGGGCACCCTGGCCGCCGCGATGGACGATCAGGTGGACCCCGACGTGGCCCAGCGCCGCGTGGAGCTGGTGGTGGATCTCCAATCCCGGGTGATGGACGAGTACAACGAGGCCCGTCTGGGCACCGTGATGGAGGTTCTGTGTGAGGGATTTGACAGCCAGGAGGGCTGTTATGTGGGCCGCACCTATGCCGACTCGGTGGAGATCGACGGACGGGTGCTGTTTACCGCCGCCGGGGTGATCCCCGCCGGTGAATTTGTCAACGTGCGGATCACTGGGTTGTCAGATGGAGATCTGACGGGTGAGATCGAGGCGTGACCGGGTCACACCGAACGTAATGAGGAGGATAAAAGGATGAATACTGCCAATAAGCTGACCCTGCTCCGGGTGATTATGATCCCGGCGTTCCTGCTGGTGCTCTATCTGGATGTGCCCGGCGCGAATTATTGGGCGCTGGTGCTCTTTGTGGTGGCCAGTCTGACGGATACCCTGGACGGCTATATTGCCCGCCACTACAATCAGGTTACGGACTTCGGGAAGTTCATGGATCCTCTGGCCGACAAGTGCCTGGTCACGGCGGCTATGGTCTGGTTCGTGGAGATCGGCCTGATGCCCGGCTGGGCGCTGCTGGTGGTTATCGTGCGCGAGTTCGCGGTCAGCGGTCTGCGCATGGTCGCGGCCGATAAGGGCCGCGTCATCGCTGCCGGCTGGTCCGGCAAGGTGAAGACCGCCTCCACCATGGTGTGCATCGTGCTGATGTTCCTGCCCTTTGCCTATGAGATCAGCCGGATCTGCGTGGCCGTCATCGTGCTGACCACGGTGTACTCCGGCATCGAGTACTTTATGAAGAATATTGACGTCCTGACTGCGGAGAAGTGAGCCGTCAGTCCGGACCGGAGACATAAAAACAGAGGATCGTCAGGTTGCACTGACGATCCTCTGTTTTTTCGACGGCCGCATGGGACGGGGCCGGTTCCATTTTTACCCATGAATAGAATTTGCATATCTTGCTCTAAAACAGGAGAATCTTACTCTTCGTCCCGCAGCAGGATCTGGTCGCTGCTCTGGTACTCCTTGGCGTACCGTCCGGGGGAGGTGCCGGTCAGGTGACCGAAGGTCCGGATGAAATGGGAGTTGTCGGAGAAGCCGGACATCTCGCCGGCCTGCTGGACGCTCACGCCGTCCTGGAGCAGCTGTCTGGCCCGGAGGATGCGGCTGTAAATGATATACTCCATCACAGAGAAGCCGGTGGCCGACTTGAAGATGCGGCACAGGTAGTGCTTGCTGATGAAGAATTTGCCGGCGATCTGGTCCAGCGTCAGGGGCTCTGCCAGGTTGTCGCGGATATAGTCCAAAATGGGGGATACCCGCAGAAAATCCTTGTTTCGGATGGATTCACCGGCTGTTGAGACGTCCAAAATGGGCGCAACCTTCAAAAGCAGGTTCATAAGCGCGATGGATTGACGGACATCGCTGCCGAAGGAGCCGTCGTTCTTGTTCCGTTCCAGAGCCTGGAACAGCTCCACGATCTCGGTCATCTCCTCGCCGTTCAGGGTGGCCCGCCGGAACGCATCCCGGGTCAGCTGGATGAAATCGGTCTGGGGCGTGGAAAGATCCGTCAGCGCCTTGCGGCTGATATGGAGAATATAGCGGGCATGCGCGCCGGTGGCCATGGTGCGGTGAAGGGTGTTTTCTCCAATCAGATACAGGGTCCCCCGCTGGAGCGGATAAACCTGGTCGTTGACAAAAATGTTGCCCGGACTGGTCAGGGGAAGCATGAATTCATAGTGATCATGAAAATGCAGCCGGCTCATATTCCAGGAGGCATTCTGATTCAGTTGGAGGTGAAATTCGACGTTATTCATACGTACACCTCAGTTCTAAAAAGTGCCGAAAATCAAAAAAACTGTGTAAATTACTGGAGCGCAGGGTTGTCCTGCATCCCTTGTTGTGGTATTATAACATGCGAGGAGAAGATATGCAAACTTTTTGCCAAATTAGCAAAAGAAATTTTGCACATCGTATGATAGACTTATCCAAGATGAAAAATCAGGCAAAACTGTCTTCTCATCGCACGTATACACGAGAACCAGCAAATCCAAAAATCTTTTGTAAAGGGGATTTTACCATGAACAAAGTGTATTCCATGCATGACGCCGTGGCAAAATTCGTCGAGAGCGGAGACTGCATCTGCTTCGGCGGCTTTACCACCAACCGTAAGCCCTACGCAGCTCTCTCCGAGATCCTGCGCCAGGGTCAGACCGACTTCACTGTCTGGGCCGGACCTGCCGGCGGCGACTGGGACATGATGATCGGCGAGGGTCGTGTCAAGGCATACATCAACTGCTACACCGCCAACTCCGGCTACACCAACGTGTCCCGTCGCTTCCGCGCCGCCATCGAGGCCGGCAAGCTGACCTATGAGGACTACTCCCAGGACGTCCTGATGCTGCAGCTGCACGCCGCTTCCCTGGGTCTGCCTTACCTGCCTGTCCGCCTGATGCAGGGTTCCGGCCTGATGAAGTACTGGGGCATCAGCGAGGAGCAGCGCAAGGCTCTGGACAAGGTCGACGATCTGAAGTGCGTCGAAGTGGAGAATCCCTTCAACCCCGGTGAGAAGGTTGTTGCTGTGCCCGTGCCCAAGCTGGACACCGCCATCATCCACGTTCAGAAGGCCTCTCCCGACGGCACCTGCATCATCGAGGGCGACGAGTTCCACGATGTTGACATTGCCGTTGCCGCCCGCAAGGTCATCGTGACCTGCGAGGAGCTGGTGAGCGATGAGTACATCCGCCGCGATCCCACCCTGACCCGCATCTTCGGCGAGTGCGTTGACGCTGTTGTCCACACTCCCTACGGTGCATGGCCCTCTCAGTGCTACAACTACTACGACAACGACTCCCACGCTCTGAAGGAGTACGACAAGGCCTCCAAGTATCAGGACGCCGAGGATGCCGTCAAGCAGCTGGCCAAGGCCGCTGACAAGGCTCAGAAGGCCGCTGAGAAGAATCCCGACGACGCCAAGGCCGCCGAGGCTTATGCCAAGGCCAAGCAGGCTGCCGAGGATGCTGCCAACGGCGTGAAGATCCCCGAGACCTTCAAGGACTACCTGCAGAAGTATGTCTACGGCGTCAAGGATCACGAGGAGCTGCTGGATGTGATCGGCGGCGCTCAGCTGATGCGTCTGAAGAATGAGCCCCACCTGGGCTACTCCACCAGACACTAAGAAGTGGGAGGTATTTGAAAATGTCTGATTACACCAAATATACCAAACAGGAAATGCAGGCCTATGCCATCGCTAAGAACATCAAGGAGAACCAGATCGTTATCGTCGGTACCGGCCTGCCTCTGATCGGCGCTTCTCTGGCTAAGCGCGTTGTCTGCCCCAGTTGCCACCCCATCGTGGAGAGCGGCCTGATGGACTGCTCCCCTGTGGAGGTCCCCCGTTCCGTGGGTGACAACCGCTTCATGGCTCACTGCGCCGTGCAGTGGCCCAACATCCGCTTCATCGGCTTCGAGGCCAACGAGTGGATCCACGACGCCGACCGTCTGGTCGCCTTCATCGGCGGCGCTCAGATCGACCCCTACGGCAACGTGAACTCCACCTGCATCTACGGCAAGGGCGACTATGTCAAGCCCCAGACCCGTTTCACCGGTTCCGGCGGCGCCAACGGCATTGCCACCTACTGCAACACCATCATCATGATGCAGCACCAGAAGCGCCGCTTCATGGAGAAGATCGACTACATCACCTCCTGCGGCTGGATGGACGGCCCTGGCGGCCGTGAGAAGGTGGGCCTGCCCGGCAACCGTGGTCCTCAGATGGTCGTTACCGATCTGGGCATCATGAAGTTCGATGAGAAGACCAAGCGCATGTACCTGGCCTACTACTATCCCACCTCTACTCCCGAGATGGTTCAGGAGAACACCGGCTTCGACATCGACGTGTCCCGCGCCGAGCTGTTCGAGGGCCCCTCTCCCGAGATTATCCGCGTCATCCGCGAGGAGATCGATCCCGGCCAGGCCTTCATCAAGGTCCCCAAGGACTAATCATTTAATCCAACCGAGACATAAATAGGAGGAATTGACATTGGGTAACTATTCCATGCCCCGCTATTTCCAGAATATGCCCGTCGTCGGCAACAAGCCCATCCGTGCCAACGCCGAGAACGTGGCTGAGCTGAAGGCCGTTGAGGAGGACATCCACGACAAGGTCGTGGCCAGCCTGGAGAACGGCAAGCCCGACGAGGCTCTGAACGAGAAGGGCCAGCTGACTGCCATGCAGCGCATCGCCCTGCTGGTCGATGCCGGCACCTGGTGCCCCCTGAACAGCCTGTACAACCCCGAGAACAACAAGACCGGCACCACCACCATCATCAAGGGTCTGGGCCGCGTCAACGGCAAGTGGTGCGTGATCATCGCTTCCGATAACAAGAAGCACGCCGGTACCTGGGTCCCCGGTCAGGCCGACGATCTGCTGCGCGGTTCCGATACCGCCAAGCGTCTGCGCATCCCCCTGATCTACCTGCTGGAGTGCGCCGGTGTTGAGCTGCCCGTGCAGGAGAAGGTTTACCCCAACCGCCGCGGCGGCGGCACCCCCTTCTTCCGCAATGCTGACCTGAACCAGCTGGGTATCCCCGTCATCGTCGGCATCCACGGCACCAACCCCGCCGGCGGCGGCTATCACTCCATTTCTCCCACCATCCTGATCGCTCATGAGAAGGCCAACATGGCCGTGGGCGGCGCCGGCATCGTGGGCGGCATGAACCCCAAGCCTTATGTCGATATGGAGGCCGCTCTGGCCCAGATCGAGGCTACCAAGGGTCTGCGTGCCGCACCTCCCGGATCCGTCGGTGTTCACTACAACCAGACCGGCTTCTTCCGTGAGGTCTATGGCGCTCAGGAGGATGTCATCGCTGCCATCAAGAAGTACGTTGACATGCTGCCCTCCTACAACCTGGACTTCTTCCGCGTGGACGACTCCCAGTCTCCCGCTCTGCCCGATACCGAGCTGTATGATATCGTGCTGAACAACAAGAACCGTCCTTACGACATGTACGGCGTCATCGGCCGTCTGTTCGACGGCTCTCAGTTCCAGGAGTACAAGAAGGGCTACGGCCCTGAGATGATCACCGGCCTGGCCAAGGTCGATGGTCTGCTGGTGGGCGTGGTCGCCAACCAGCAGGGCGTGTTCCCCAACTACCCCGAGTACAAGATGGAGAAGTACGGCCAGGCTATGGGTGCAGGCGGCAAGCTGTATCGCCAGGGCCTGATCAAGATGAACGAGTTCGTCACCCTGTGCGCCCGTGACCGCATCCCCATGATCTGGCTGCAGGATACCACCGGTATCGACGTCGGCGACGACGCCGAGGTCGCCGAGCTACTGGGTCTGGGCCAGTCCCTGATCTACTCCATCCAGAACAGCGATCTGCCCATGCTGACCATCGTTGTGCGCCACGGCACCGCCGCTGCTCACTACGTCCTGGGTGGTCCTCAGGCCAACGACAACAATGCCTTCACTCTGGGCACTGCTGCCACCGAGATCAACGTCATGAACGGCAAGACCGCTGCCAACGCCATGTACACCGGCCGTCTGGCCAAGGATCAGAAGGCCGGCAAGGATCTCCAGCCCACCATCGACAAGATGAATGAGATGATCAAGGACTACGAAGAGAAGTCCAAGCCCTTCTTCTGCGCCAAGGCCGGCCTGGTGGACGAGATCGTGGATATGCCCATGATGCGCAACTACATCGTGGCTTTCACCGATTCCTGCTATCAGAACCCCAACACCATCTGCCCCATGCACCAGATGCTGCTGCCTCGCGCCATCCGCGATTACGACAACCTGAACAACAAGTAAGCGTTTACTTCCCAAGGAAGTTCAGCCGGGCGGCGGTGCGCCGCCGCCCGGTCATTTTCATCTAGTTTAATGGAGAGACATTCACTATGAGTATTTATACCCTCGGAATTGACATTGGTTCCACAGCGTCTAAGTGCGTGATGCTCAAGGACGGCAAGGAGATCGTAAGCAAATCATTGGTTTCTGTCGGTGCAGGCACCAGCGGTCCCCAGCGTGCAATCGCTCAGGTTCTGGAGACTGCCGGTATGACCCGCGATGAGATGAGCTACGTTCTGGCCACCGGCTACGGACGCAACTCCCTGCTCGACCTGGCTGACCACCAGATGAGCGAACTTAGCTGCCATGCGAAGGGCGCTCATTTCCTGTTCCCTGAGGTCCACACTGTGATTGACATCGGCGGCCAGGATGTGAAGGTCCTCCAGATCGACAACGGCATTATGACCAACTTCGTAATGAATGACAAGTGTGCCGCCGGCACCGGCCGGTTCCTGGACGTTATGGCCCGGGTGCTGGAGGTGAAGGTGGAGGATCTGGGCATGCTGGGCAACCAGTCCACCAAGAATGTGCCCATCAGCTCCACCTGCACCGTCTTTGCCGAGAGCGAGGTTATCAGCCAGCTGTCTATGGATACAGCCAAGTGCGACATCATCAACGGCATTCACCACTCCGTGGCCAGCCGCGTAGCCGGCCTGGTGCACCGTGTGGGTCAGCGTGAGCAGGTCGTTATGACCGGCGGCGTGGCCCAGAACGAGGGTGTGGTCAAGGCCCTTGAGGAAGAGCTCAACTGTACGATTCATACGTCTCCTCTGACACAGTATAACGGCGCATTGGGCGCTGCTCTGTTCGCCTATGACAGATATCAGAAGGAGCACAAGGGCTGAAACAGGCCCTGAAACAGCAACACATTTTTAAGGGAGGAAATAAAAATGGCTAAAGAAGTAAGTCCTGGCGTAAAGGCCCTCCGTAAGGTCGTTGAGGACGTCTACGCTGATGCCCGTAAGGCTCACGCCGAGGGCAAACTGGTCGGTTGGTCCAGCTCCAAGTTCCCCTGCGAGCTGGCTGAGGCTTTCGACCTGAACATCATGTACCCCGAGAACCAGGCCGCCGGTATCGCCGCCAACCGCGACGGTGAGATCATGTGTAAGGCCGCCGAGGAGCTGGGCTACGACAACGACATCTGCGGCTACACCCGTATCAGCCTGGCCTATGCCGCCGGCAAGCGCGCTTCCCGTAAGATGGACCCTGTTACCGGTGAGTATGTGATCAACCCCGCTTCCGGCAAGCCCCTGAAGGACGAGAACGGCAACGTGGTCATCGACCCCGAGACCGGCAAGCCCAAGAAGGACCCCAAGACCCAGGTGCCCTACACCGTCCTGGACGACATCTATGAGATCGAGGCTCTGCCCGACGGCCCCGAGAAGGACCGCCGCCGCGAGGCTATCAAGCCCTATCGTCAGATGCGTATGCCTCAGCCCGACTTCGTGCTGTGCTGCAACAACATCTGCAACTGCATGACCAAGTGGTACGAGAACATTGCCCGTATGTGCAACGTCCCCCTGATCATGATCGACATCCCCTACAACAACACCGTGGAAGTGGCTGACGACAACGTGGCCTATGTCCGCGCTCAGTTCGACCACGCCATCAAGGAGCTGGAGAAGCTGACCGGCAAGAAGTTCGACGAGAAGAAGTTCGAGCATGCATGTGCCAACGCCAACCGCACCGCTCAGGCCTGGCTGAAGGTCTGTGATTACCTGCAGTACAAGCCCGCCCCCATGAGCGGCTTCGACCTGTTCAACCACATGGCCGACGTCGTGACCGCCCGCGGCAAGGTTGCCGCCGCCGAGGCCTTTGAGCTGCTGGCTCAGGACCTGGAGGAGAACATCAAGAACGGCACCAGCACCCTGCCCTTCCCCGAGAAGTACCGCGTCATGTTCGAGGGCATCCCCTGCTGGCCCAAGCTGCCCAACCTGTTCAAGCCTCTGAAGCAGAACGGCATCAACGTTACCGCCGTTGTGTACGCCCCTGCCTTCGGCTTCGTGTACAACAACATGGACGAGATGTGCCGCGCCTACTACAAGGCCCCCAACTCCGTGTGTATCGAGCAGGGCGTCGAGTGGCGTGAGGGCATCTGCCGCGACAACAAGGTCGATGGCGTTCTGGTCCACTACAACCGCTCCTGCAAGCCCTGGTCCGGCTACATGGCCGAGATGCAGCGCCGCTTCACTGAAGATCTGGGTGTGCCCTGCGCCGGTTTCGACGGCGACCAGGCCGATCCTCGTAACTTTAACGAGGCCCAGTATGAGACCCGCGTCCAGGGCCTGGTCGAGGCCATGGAAGCTAATATTCAGAAGAAGGAGGCCGAGGCGAAATGAGCACCGAGGTTTTGCTGAACGAGTTTAAGGAGTATTCCGAGCACCCCTATCGTGTACTGACTGAGTACAAGAAGCAGGGCAAGAAGGTCATTGGCGTGCTGCCCTACTACGCTCCCGTGGAGCTGGTGGTGGCCGCCGGCATGGTGCCCATGGGCATCTGGGGCAGCAACAAGAAGACCATCTCCATGGCCAAGGAGTACTGCGCCACCTTCTACTGCACCATTGCTCAGCTGGCTCTGGAGATGCTGCTGGACGGCA
>JAHHSD010000004.1 GCA_020025425.1 Oscillospiraceae bacterium | reverse complement strand
CGCTTGGCCTTCTCCACCATCTCCTCGATGCGGGCGGGGTGGATGCGGCCGTCCAGGATGAGCTTTTCCAGGGCCAGCCGGGCGATCTCCCGGCGGACGGGGTCGAAGCAGGAGACGGTGATGGCCTCCGGGGTGTCGTCGATGATGAGATCCACACCGGTCAGGGTCTCCAGGGTGCGGATGTTGCGGCCCTCGCGGCCGATGATGCGGCCCTTCATGTCGTCGTTGGGCAGGGGGACCACAGAGACAGTGGCCTCGGCCACATGGTCAGCGGCACAGCGCTGAATGGCCAGGGAGATGATCTCGCGGGCCTTGGTGTCTGCCTCGTCCTTGAAGCGGGCCTCGATCTCCTTGATCTTCATGGCCGACTCGTGGGTCACATCGGCCTCCAGCTGGTTGAGCAGGTAATTCTTGGCCTCCTCGGCGGTAAAGCCGGAGATCCGCTCCAGGGCGTCCATCTGGCTCTGCTTGAGCTGATCGGCCTCGGCCTGGGTCTGGTCCAGCTTGGCCAGGCGGCTGGACAGCTGCTCCTCCTTGCGCTCGATGTTCTCGGTCTTGCGGTCCAGGGTCTCCTCCTTCTGGAGCAGACGGTGCTCTTGGCGCTGCAGCTCGCTGCGGCGCTCCTTGACTTCGCGCTCATGTTCGTTTTTGGCCTTGAGGATCTCCTCCTTGGCCTCTACCAGAGCCTCGCGCTTCTTGCTCTCGGCGCTCTTATAGGCCTCGTTGACAATGCGGGTGGCCTCCTCCTCGGCGGAGCCGATCTCCCGTTCCGCATAGGACTTGCGCCGCTGGTATCCTAAAAAGCCGCCCAGGAAGAATGTGATCACTGCGGCGACTGCGCCAATGATATAGGGTAACATTTGGTTTTTACACCTCCATATTCGTTCATGATCCGGCCTTGGGCCGGGGCGCGGCGGACGGCCGCGCAACGCCTGCCAAATTCGGCATAGCGAAAATCAGCCGCAAGACATCGGCCGGAATACAGCTGACGCCTTGCGACAATTGAAAAACGTCCCCAAAGTTTTTCATTTTTTGTCCTGTACCTCATTGTAAAGGCAACCCGCCCCTCTGTCAAGATTTATTCACATTTGCGGCAGGTCTTACAGGGGATTTTTCGGTTATTTTTTCGGGGGCTGGGGGTCGGGCAGAGAATCGTCCTCCCGGATCCAGTCCTCCACATGGACCACTGAGTATTCGGACTGGGTGTTGCGGATGACCACCCGCTGGATGCCGGCGTTGATGACCAGGCGGCGGCACATGGAGCAGGAGGTGGCGTCGTGCAGGAGCTCACCGGTGGCGTACTCCCGGCCCACCAGGTAGAGGGTGGCACCCAGGGTGTCCCGCCGGGCGGCGGAGATGATGGCGTTCATCTCGGCGTGGACCGAGCGGCACAGCTCATAGCGCTCCCCCCGGGGGACATTCATGGCCTCCCGGGTGCAGTAGCCCAGGTCGATGCAGTTTTTGCGGCCCCGGGGGGCGCCGTTATAGCCGGTAGATACGATCTCATCGTTTTTGACGATGATGGCCCCATAACATCGGCGCAGGCAGGTGGAGCGCTCCATCACGGTCTGAGCGATATCCAGATAGTAATTTTCCTTATCGATTCGGTTCATGGTGGGTTTCCTCGCTTTCTGATGACCCGGAATAGATCTGGTCCAAGTATAGCTTTTTTTCGCTGAAACCGCAATACAGATTCTGAATGAGGAAGGAATTGCCGCCGATCCGTCGGATGACAATTTACACTTTATTTACGATTGCTTTCTTGACCCACTCTTATTCTGCGGGTATCATATAGAGATATCAGGATCAAGAAATATCTTAATCGCCTGAGTTTATATATCCCAAGGAGGCGTTCCCATGATCCGCAATGCACTTCAGCGCTTCATGTATGGACGGTATGGCAATGATCAGCTGAACCTGTTTCTGCTGGGGGCCTATCTCGTCCTGTATCTTTTGTTTGCACTGACCCGTTTCTCACTGTTTGAGTGGCTGGCTTTGGCAGTCATCCTCCTATGTTTGTTCAGAATGATGTCGAAAAACCTCTCCAGCCGCCGGCTGGAGAATGCAAAATTCATGCATGCAATAGATCCGGCGGTCCGCTGGTTTCGTCTGCGCCGCACCATCCGCCGGGACAAGGAGCACCTCTACTTTAAGTGTCCCAGCTGCGGCCAGCAGCTCCGGGTCCCCCGGGGAAAAGGCAAGATCACAGTCACCTGCCGCAGCTGTGGGGCAGTATTCCAGGAAAAATGCTGAACCAACCCACCCTGTGAGACGGGGTGATGTCAAAGGCCGGGATACCTGTTTGGGTATCCCGGCCTTTTGCTCGGAATAAGGCGGAAGGGGCGGGCAAGACCGATGCGGGGATGTGCGGCCAACACGCCAAAAAGGCGCCAGAGCCGCAATGTAATCATGGGTAAACGGTGATATTCGGCCGGGCGACGCTTCAGAAACAGCGATTCCGTGGAAATGACCGGGAACTTAGCGGAATCTTAATGCGAATTTGCCTGTTTTAACATTGACTTTCTTTTAGGATAGGTCTAATATAGCTGGGTCCTTGAGAGGAATCACTTATGTTATGATTTATGTGTGTGGGAGGACTTATCCTTGAAACGATTGATTGCAATTCTGACGGTGGGCGCGGCACTGTGCCTTCCGGTTATGGCCGCCGGCGGTGAAGAGGGGCCGGTGCAGAATCCTATTTGGCTGTGTATTCCCTTTGCGCTTCTTCTGCTGAGCATTGCGGTATTTCCCCTTGTCCGCCCGATGTGGTGGGAGAGCCACCAGCCCTTGGTGGTCATTCTGTGCGCCCTGCTGTTCCTGGTTCCGTACAGCATGCTGAACGGCGTGGGCCATGCGGCGGAGCTGACGGCCGAGTGCATCATCAACGACTATCTGGGCTTTATCGTCCTGCTGTTCGGCCTGTTCTGCGTGGCCGGCAACATTACACTGGTGGGCGATCTGGCCGGTTCTCCCCGGGTCAATGTGGCCCTGCTGCTGTTCGGCACCATGCTGTCCAGCTGGATCGGCACCACCGGCGCCAGCATGCTGATGGTTCGTCCTCTCATCAAAATGAATTCCTGGCGCAAGCGCAAGCGCCACATCATGATTTTCTTTATTTTCCTCATCGGCAACATCGGCGGCTGCCTGACCCCCATTGGCGATCCCCCGCTGCTCATGGGCTTTGCCCGGGGCGTCCCCTTCTTCTGGAGCCTGCGGCTGATGCCCATTATGCTGCTGAATGCGGCGGTGCTGCTGTTCGCTTTTTATTTGGTGGATAAGCGGGCCTACCGCAAGGATATCGCCATGGGCCGCAAGCCGGATATCAGCAAGCCCGGTACCGATGTTCATATCGACGGCGCACACAACCTGCTGCTGCTGGGCGTGATTGTGGCCGCCGTGATCCTGAGCGGCGTGATGCCCACCATGCCCATCTTCCAGGACGCCCAGGGCAATGTGCTGGGCCTGCATATCATCGGCGACGTGGTGCTCACCGTCCCCACCATCATTGAGTGCGCCATGATCCTGAGCGCCGCCTGGCTGTCCTTCCGGACCACCAGCGTGTCCGTGCGTAAGGCCAACCACTTCACCTGGGGCGCCATCGAAGAGGTGGCCGTGCTGTTTGTGGGCATCTTCATCACCATGCAGCCCGCGCTGATGCTGCTCAAGGCCAACGGGGCCAAGCTGGGCGTGGACACCCCCATGGAGATGTTCTGGGCCACAGGCGCCCTGTCCAGCTTCCTGGACAACACCCCCACCTATCTGGTGTTCCTGACCACCGCCTGCGCCCAGGGCTTTACCGAGGGCGTGGTTACCAGTCTGGGCACAGTGCCCGTGCAGATGCTGACTGCCATCTCCTGCGGCGCCGTGTTCATGGGTGCCAACACCTACATCGGCAACGCCCCCAACTTTATGGTGAAGGCCATCTCGGACGAGAACGGTATCCGGATGCCCTCCTTCTTTGGATATCTCCTGTGGTCGCTGGCATTCTTGGGCCCGGCCTTTTTGCTGGACGCCCTGATTTTCTTCCGGTAAGGAGGCCGAGGTAAGATGAACAAGAACCAAGACGAACGCATCGCTGTAGCCGGCCGGATCTATGATCTGGACAGTGAGGTCTGCCGCATCCTGGGCACCCGTCTGAGCCGCGTGTTCAACGGCAGCCGGGATGCCACCATCCGGGAGCTGGCCGAGCTGATGACCACCCGGACGACCGGCCACTTACTGCGCAGCGAGCTGGCTATGATCAGCAACATGGCCCGGACCATTCCAGAAAAGGAAGCGCGGGCCAAGGTCATGACCGAGTACAATGAGATCCTCCACCTGGTGGAGAAGATCCCCACCAGCTTCGGCACGGTGGACATTCTGGATGAGAATATCGCCAAGCTGAACGCCGCCAACCTGTCCGGCCGATTTGCCGAGGGCAATCACTTTATTGTGTGTATCGGACGCAGCTATGGCAGCGCGGGCACGGATATCGGATTTGCCCTGGCCGACAAGCTGAAGATCAACTATTATGATACGGAGATCTTCGTGGAGGTTATGGAGCGGCTGGAGGCCGGGCAGGACGAGCTGGAGGACCGGGCCAGCTTCGCCCACCACCAGAACCTGAACCAGAACCTGGGCCTGGAGCGCAATCGCACCATCCGCCAGCGCATCAAGGAGTTCAACCGCTACCACGGCCTGCCCAAGGAGGATGCGGTGTTCTTCAACCAGAGCGATCTGCTCCGGGATATGGCCCAAAAAGAGGATTTTATCGTCATGGGCCGCTGCGCCGATGTGATCCTGAGCAATCTGCACATCCCCCACATCAGCATCTTTATCAACGCCCCCTTTGAGCTGCGGGCCCGCCGGGTGATGAGCACGGACAACCTGAGCTATAAGGAGGCCGTCAAGCTGCTGCACAGGCTGGACCGCCGCCACAGCCACTACTACGAGTATTACACCGGCCGGGAGTGGGGTAACTCCATCAACTACGACCTGTGTATCAACAGCGCCAGCTACGGCATTGATGGCTCGGTAGAGCTGATCCTGCGCATTATCAATCAGCACACCAACCACAATATCGGCAATCAGAAATAAGACAAACGCTGTTCCCTGAATATTGACACCGGATAAGGGAGTCATTTGGGAAACGCGAAAGAAGAAGCGGAGTGTATCGAATTTTCGACACACTCCGCTTCTCATATCACTGTTTGATAGATCAAACGCTATGGTTCCGTTTACACATGAGGGAACCGCTGCCCTCGTAAAGTCACGAATGATCGTTCCCATTGAACTGCGATTTGTTGGTTCAATAGGAACGACAGTGCGGGCAGGAGCGGAAAGCATTGCTGCTTAGCGGTGGTACAGCAGCTTGTTGGACTGATATTTCGGCTCGCAGGTGAGCTGGAGCCCCAGCTTTTTGTAGGTGACCTCATCGGCCGGAGACAGGATGACGGAGCAGTGGGCCTGACAGCCCCGCAGCTCGGCCAGACAGTCCAGGGCCTTGGCGGCCTTGGGGTCGGCGGGGGCGGAGGAGGCCAGGGCCACCAGCACCTCGTCGGAGTGGAGCCGGGGATTGTTGGAGCCCAGGTGCTTGACCTTGACGGTCTGGATGGGCTCGATGGCGCTCTGGGCGATGAGATGGACCCCGTGTCCGCCCACGCCGGACAGCTTTTTCAGGGCGTTGAGCAGAGCGGCGGCGGAGCAGCCCATGAGCTCGGAGGTCTTGCCGGTGACCAGGCTGCCGTCGGGCAGCTCGATGGCCATGGCGGGCTCGCCGGTGTCCTCGGCCAGCCGGTTGGCCTCCTGGATGACAGGGCGGATGGAGCGGTCCACGCCGGCCTGCTGCATCAGCAGCTCCAGCTTGTAGACGGTCTCGTCCCGTCCGCGGCCCTGGCGGCGCTCGCACAGGGCGTCATAGTACCGGCGGACGATCTCCTGACCGGCGGCGTCCCGCACCGCCTGGTCATCGAAAATGCAGTTGCCGGCCATGTTCACCCCCATGTCCGTGGGAGACTGGTAGGGGCACTCTCCGATGATCTGCTTGAAGATGGCGGCCAGCACAGGGAAAACCTCCACATCCCGGTTGTAGTTGACGGTGGTCTCGCCGTAGGCCTGGAGGTGGAAGGGGTCGATCATATTCACGTCGTCCAGGTCAGCGGTGGCCGCCTCATAGGCCAGGTTGACCGGATGCTTCAGGGGCAGGTTCCAGATGGGGAAGGTCTCGAATTTGGCGTAGCCTGCCACGGTTCCCCGCTTGTGCTCGTGGTAGAGCTGGCTCAGGCAGGTGGCCATTTTGCCGCTGCCCGGTCCGGGGGCGGTGAGTACCACCAGAGGCCGGGAGGTCTCAATATAGTCGTTGCGGCCGAAGCCCTCCTCGCTGACAATATGGGTAATATTGTGGGGATAGCCCTCGATGGGGTAGTGGAGATAGACCCGCACCCCAAGCTGCTCCAGGCGCTCCTTGAAGGCCAGGGCGGCGGCCTGACCGGAGTAGCGGGTGACCACCACGCTGCCCACATAGAGCTCCATGGCCCGGAAGGCGTCGATGAGCCGGAGCACATCGCTGTCGTAGGTGATGCCCAAATCGCCCCGCACCTTGTTTTTCTCGATATCGCCGGCGTTGATGACGATGACGATTTCTGCGGAATCCTTCATCTGGGCCAGCATCCGGATCTTGCTGTCCGGCTCGAAGCCGGGCAGGACCCGGGAGGCGTGGAAGTCGTCAAACAGCTTTCCGCCGAACTCCAGATACAGCTTTCCGCCGAACTGCGCAATGCGGTCCCGAATATGCTGTGACTGAAGTCTCAAATATTTTTCATTATCAAAGCCTACCTTGGCCATGTTGAATCGCCCCTTCTCACAAACTAGACCTTTCTATTTTACCGAGGCAGACCCACGCCGTCAAGTGCGGGCGGGGAGAAAATCAGGGGTAGAATCCAGTGGAAATTCCAGTAGAAATGGAGAAACGGTTGTGATAAAATAAATATTACTTCACTATTCTTTTCGGAACAGGAGGATCATTATGGAAAACCTCACCCATATCCTGCTGATCGTCTGCCCCCTGGTGTTCCTGGGCGGCGTTATTGACGCTGTGGCAGGCGGCGGAGGACTGATCACCCTGCCCGCCTACCTGCTGGCCGGCCTGCCCCCCCACCTGGCCTCGGGCACCAACAAATGCGGCAACGCCTTTGGCACCATCCTGTCCACCGGCCGCTTTCTGAAGCACGGAAATATCCACATCCCCTCCGCCCTGCTGGGCGGCGCCGGGGCCCTGCTGGGCGCATGGCTGGGCGCAAGGCTCAACATGATCGTGCCCGAGCAGTTCCTCTACTATCTCATGCTGGCCGCCGTCCCCGCTATGGCCATCTTCCTCCTGCTCAAGCGGAATTTCGGCACGGAGAACCACTCCGACGAGCTGGGCCGGCGGAGACTGCTGGTGACCGCCGGCCTGATCGGCCTGGGCATCGGCTGCTATGACGGCTTTTTTGGCCCGGGCGCCGGCACCTTCCTGATGCTGGCCTTTACCGGCCTTTGCAGGTTCGACCTGCTCACTGCATCGGGCAACACCAAGGTGGCCAACTCTGCCTCCAACATTGCCAGCCTCATCACCTTCGGCCTGGCGGGCAAGGTCCTGTGGTCGGTGGGCATCCCCGCCGCCATCTGCGGCATTGCGGGCAACTATGTGGGCTCCGGCCTGGCCCTGAAAAACGGCGCCAAGATCATCCGGCCCATGTTTTTGGTGGTGCTCACCCTGCTGGTGGTGCGGCTGGTGTCCCAGCTGTTCATCTGAGGGCGATGACTGACCCGGTAAGACCGCCCCTCCCCTGACAAAGAAAAAGCCGTGAGACGTCAGTCTCACGGCTTTCTTGCTGAAGTTCAGGAGCTTACAGCAGGTTCTTCTCGGTCTGAGGATCGAACATGTGGATCTGCTCAGGGCGGAAGGTGAAGCTCATCTTGGTGCCGTAGGGCACGTCGGCGCGGTACTCGGCGGGCAGGTCGGCGGTCTGGATGCGCATGACCACGTTCTGCTGCTCGCCCTCGGGGCCCACCACGGCGTGGAGGTAGAACTCGCTGCCCATCAGCTCGGACACCTCGACGGTGGACTCGATGGCGCTGGTGCCGGCGGCCTGGACGGTGATGTGCTCAGGACGGACACCCACGGTGACCTCGCCGGACTGCTGGCCCTTGGCGGCCAGCTTGTCGGCCATCTCCTTGGCCACGGGGATGGTGGCGCCCAGGCAGTTGATCTGATAGCCGTCGCCGGTCTTTTCCAGCTTGGCCTTGAAGAAGTTCATCTGGGGGGTGCCAATGAAGCCGGCCACGAAGATGTTGCAGGGGTGATCAAAGACCTCCTGGGGGGTGCCGATCTGCTGGACGAAGCCGTCCTTCATAATGACGATGCGGTCGCCCAGGGTCATGGCCTCGGTCTGGTCGTGGGTGACGTAGACGAAGGTGGTGTCGATCTTCTGGCGCAGCTTCTTGATCTCGGCGCGCATCTGGTTGCGCAGCTTGGCGTCCAGGTTGGACAGGGGCTCGTCCATCAGCAGCACCTTGGGCTCACGGACGATGGCGCGGCCGATGGCCACACGCTGACGCTGGCCGCCGGACAGGGCCTTGGGCTTGCGGTCCAGATACTGGGTGATGTCCAGGATAGCGGCGGCCTCGTTGACGCGGCGGTCGATCTCCTCCTTGGGGATCTTGCGAAGCTTCAGGGGGAATTCCATATTCTCGCGGACGGTCATGTGGGGGTACAGTGCATAGCTCTGGAACACCATGGCGATGTCGCGGTCCTTGGGCTCCACATCGTTGACCAGCTTGTCGTCGATGTACAGCTCGCCCTTGCTGATCTCCTCCAGGCCGGCCACCATGCGCAGGGTGGTGGACTTGCCGCAGCCGGAGGGACCGACCAGAACGATGAATTCCTTGTCGGCGATCTCCAGATTGAAGTCGCTGACCGCAGTGACATTGCCGTCGTAGATCTTGTAGATGTTCTTCAGACTGACAGTAGACATAGCATTGGCCGTGGGAACGACGCCTCCGTGTCGGGCCCTTCTCAGCGGGGAGCGGAACCCCGGAGAGTTTGCGGCAGGTCTCCACACTGCCGTACCGCCGGCCGGCGGTTATTTTCCTCCTTTTGTCAGCTTCTGGGGGCTATGGAAAATGGAGTAGTCCCGCAGAGCCGCAGATTGATTGAAACGCGGCGAACCGTCCGCGCGTCTCACAAATAAAAAATGGGCACATTGCTGCAAAAAATTTTATCTGAAATTGAAGCTTTTGTCAATAGCGGCGAGAGGACTTTTCCGTCCGTCCACTCACAGCTGTCTCTTTTTCAGCAGGCGGATGTCGTCGCCGAAGAAGTGGAGCACATGGTACTCCCCCTCCAGCCGGGAGGCGATCTGGGGGGAATAGCGCCGGGCGGCCTCCTCCATGGTCAGATTGGAGGAGATGACGGTGTGCTTGCCCGCCACCAGCCGGGTGTTGATGAGCTCGTAGAGGGCGGACTGGACAAACTGGGTGGTCAGCTCGCTGCCCAGATCGTCCAGGATCAGCAGATCACAGCTGAGGTAGCGCCGGGTCTCGTCCCGGGCCTCCTGGGCGTCGATCTGGTCCCGCTGGAACTTCCTGGTCTCAAACTGGGCAAAGATGTTTCCGGCGGTGTCGTAGACCACCGAGTGGCCGTTTTCCGATACGGTGCGGGCGATGCAGGCGGACAGAAAGGTCTTGCCAAGGCCCGGGGCGCCGGACAGAAACAGGTTTTTCATGGAGAAGCGGCCGAATTTCTGGGCGTAGTTGAGGCAGACCTCGTACACCAGCTCCATATTCTCCCGGGGGGAGGCCCCACGGCCCGGCCACTGGGTCTGGCTGTAATAGTCCAGGTTGAAGCTGTCAAAGGACTGCTCCCCCAGGTCCAGCAGCTTGGACAGCTCCTTGATCTGCTCCTGGCTGCACAGCTCCCGCAGGCACTGGCACATGCTGGTGCCACGCCAGCCGGTGTCCCCGCACAGGGGGCAGGCGGGGGCGGCGTCCAGCTGGCCGGGGTCCAGCTTCATCTCCCGCAGCAGCTCCTCCCGCTCCCGCTGGAGGGCCAGGTTCCGCTCCCGGATCTCCTGGACCGTCTCGTTGGCGTTCCCGCCGTGGCGCAGGGAGGCGGCCACCAGCTCGGCCATGGTCCCCTGGAGGGACCGGTCCAGCTGGGCCAGCCGGGGCTGCCGGGCATAGGCCTCCCGGCGCAGACGGCCCGCCCGCTCATTGCGCAGGCGGCGCTCCTCCTCCAGCCGGGCGGTGGCCCGGCGCATCACGTTCGGATCGTATCCCATGGATCATCCCTCTCCTTTCATCTGCTGGAGCATGCGGCGCATCCGGTCCATATCCTCCCGGGCGCGCTGGTCCTCCACGGGTCTGGGCTGGACGGGCTGCCCGGCCCCGGCACCCACACCGGCCCGAAGGGCCACGGGGTCCCGATCGCCCGCACGGATGGCGTCCCCGGTGTGCAGGCCCTTCTCGTGCCAGTGGCGCAGAATGCCGTTCATGTAGCTCCAGTCCATAGACTGCTTTTTGAGTACGGTCTTTTCGTAGGCCATGCGGATGGCCTCGTTGTCAAAGCCCATCTCATCCCACGCGGCGATATAGGTCCTTTCCCGCTCCACCAGAGGACGGGGGGAGATGTCCAGCAGACGCAGGACCTCCTTCTCCCGGCTGCGCAGCTCGGTCATCTTCTGGATGTGGGCCTCGGCGGCCTCGATGGTGTCGATGCCCCGGCGGGCCCACACGAAGCCCTCCTTCTTGATCTGGGACAGGAAGGGCCGGCGGCCGGGGCCGTACTTCCGGGCCACCTCCTCGGTACACCAGGTCACCAGCATCAGGATGACCTCGGCGGGCAGGGCCAGGTGGTCGTACAGGGTGAAGAGGGCTTTCAGGTCGCCGGCGGTGAGCTTTTTCCCCAGCCGCCGCTCCACCTCGTCGCACAATACATGGAAGGAGCCGTCGGTCAGGGCCCCGGTGATGTCCTCGGTGGTGTACTCCGGGGGCGGCTCCGGGCCGGGATCTGGGACCACCGGGGCGGTCTGGGCCCGGGCCATGCCCTGCCTGACCAGCTGGTCCATGGCCCCCTGGAGGCGCAGGGCGGGCCATTTGAGTCCGGAGGGGTCCGGATGGCCCAGGAGGTAGAGATAGAGCAGGGCGGCGTCCCCGCTGTCCATCTGGATCAGTCGGTCGGCCGCCTGGGCGGAGAGGGACAATATGCTGCCCGGGAGCAGATCGGACGCCATGGCGCGCCCTCCTTTCTCAGAAAACGTTTTCCCCCATTTTACCCCAAAATCCCCGCCGCGTAAATAGGGGGATACTCTCCAGGAAAAAAACACCCCCGGCTCCGAAAAGCCAGGGGTGCAGAGAGGGAACGAGGTTCAGTTCAGATAGGACAGGGGATTGACGGCGGTGCCGTTGACCCGGACCTCGAAGTGGCAGTGGGTGCCGGTGGACCGGCCGGTGCTGCCCGCCTTGGCGATGGTCTGTCCCTTATAGACCTTCTGTCCCACCGACACCACCAGGGAGGAGTTGTGGGCGTAGTAGGTCTTGATGCCATTGTCGTGGGTGATGATGACCAGGTTGCCGTAGGAGCCCTTGTATCCGGCAAAGGTCACGGTGCCGCCGTCAGCCGCCTTGATGGGGGCGCCGTAGCTGGCCTGGATGTCCAGACCGGAGTGGTAGCTGTACCGGCCGAAGATGTGGCGGCCGCCGAAGTAGGAGTTGATCCGTCCGCGGATGGGCCAGCTGAAGGTGCCGGTGGAGGCGGTCTTGGGCTTCTCCTTGGTGCCCACCGCCTTCACGGTCTTGGTGGGCTCCCGCAGGGTCTCCTGAGACAGGATACTGCGCTCGGTCTCCTGACCGTTGAGGTAGCTGACCTTGGCGTGGATCTGGGTCTCGCCGGGGACGCCCTTGGTGACGATCTTGGAGCTGCCCTTGTACAGGTTGGGGTCGTCCACGGTCTCCACCGGGCAGGGAATGGGCTCGGTGTAGGTGACGTCGTCCACCGTAGCCACCGACAGCAGGGGAATGAGCTTCTTGACGTTGAGCACATCGCCGATCATCAGGCGGTTGATGTTCACCTGGGGGTTGAGGGCCTTCAGATCGCTGATGGACATGTTGTTGGCATAGGCGATGCCGTTGAAGGTGTCGCCGCTCTGTACGGTATAGGTGGTTGCGCCGGTTTTGTTGGAGAGCAGGGACTGGCGCAGCTCATCCAGGGTTTTCAGGTTCTCGTCGGTGTAGACATTTTCAATTCGTACCTGCTCCACAAATTCCGCAGAGACTGTGTTCGTGTTGCTGTACTGCTTCTTATAGTCACGGAGCAGCTGGTCCAGTTGGGCCTTGTCCTCCACGGCGCCGGCCACAATGCCGTCCACCACCACCTGATACTTGCGCAGCTCGGCACTCACCGCGTCCAGCTGGTGGTAGAAGTACTTCTCAATGTCCTCCTGACTGCTCAGGTCGGACTTCAGGGTCAGCGCGAACTGCTCATCCATCCGATTATCCACCCGGTAGTTATAGCCCAGCATCCGGGAGCCCTGGCGCTCCACCTGTGCGATGGCGTCCTCCACCACACTCTGGTCGGCCACCACGCCGACCTGCTCTCCGTCCACGGTGAGCACATAGCTGGAGGAGTAGAGGGTGGTGATGGTGAGGGCCAGGCCCAGGGCGGCCGAAACGGCCAGAAAGGAGACTGGGCCGGCGGCCCGGTACTCGGCCATCATTTCGTTGACGGCATGGGCCAGACGGCGGCCGTGAATGAAGAGCCACTGTTTGAAGGCGCGTAAATAAGCCCCGGCCTGGGCCAGGCGTTCCGGCCGGGAGCTTCCGCCTGCCGCCCCGCCCTTTTTGGTACGGCGGCGATGGGAAAGATTGTTACGATCCATGATGGGATACCTCTTTATTGCTTGGGTCAAAGGCCCTCTGATAAAAGTGACAATTCCGAAACATAAATATTACAAATCGGTTACAACTGCATCATCATACACGGATTCCATCAGAACGTCAACCCTTTTTACACCCCGGGCGAAAAGTTTACAAATATTTGACAACTTAATAGCGATTCAGCGGGGCGGAACCGTCATCCTGACCCTTCTCAATGGCGCGGACGACGGCATAATAGCCGTAGCTGTCGTTGACCGTCACAAAGAAGCGCTCGCCCACCGCCCGGCCCATCAGGGCCCGGCCCATGGGAGATTCCTTGCTGATCAGGCCGTGGAGCACGTCCTGGCGGACGGTGGTCACCAGCTGGTAGACCTCCTCCTCATCGTCCTCCTCCAGATAGACGGTCACCTTGTCGTAGAGCCCCACACGCCCGTCCACGGAGCGGTCGGGGATGACCACGGCGGTGCGGATCATGTTCTCCAGAAAGCGGATGCGGCTCTCGTTGCGGTTTTTCTCCTGCTTGGCCGCCTTGTACTCAAAATTTTCGCTCAGATCACCGAAGGCCCGGGCCTCCTTCACCGCCTCCAGCAGCTTGGGGCGCACCTCGATGCGCCGGTGGTCCAGCTCCTCCTTCATCAGGCGGATATCGGTTTCAGTCAATTCGTTGTGCATAGCAGCGCCTCCTGTTCTGGCCCCTAGTATAGCAGAGTTTGGGGGCGTTGTCCAAGGCCGGGTTTCGGGCACGGAGCTTTTTTGGAAAAATCAAAGATAAGAAAAAAATTAACGATAAATCTATTTTTCAATGGTACTTCTTATGGTATAATAAGTCCATCACTATGATGGACCCGACCAGTCGGGCTGAAGTATACATAAAACAGACATGCTGTGTGTTGATATAGGGAGGAGATCACATGAAAAACAAAGTGACCGTGTCCATCGCCGGCCAGGAATACAACATGGTGGCCGTGGAGGATGAGGAATACGTCCGCAAAGTGGCCGGTCATGTGGACGGCCAGATCCGTGAGGTGATGGAGAACGAGCGCCTGTCTCTGGCCAACGGAGCGGTGCTTGCCGCGATGAACATTGCGGATCAGTACTTCCGGGAGCAGGCCGCCGCTGAGAACCTGCGCCGCCAGATCAAAGAGGGTCTGGAGGAGACCGCCAAGCTGAAGGACGAGCTGTCCGAATGTAAGCGGGAGATCTTCAAACTGCAAAACAAGAAATAACCCAGTCTGATCCTTCGAGCTGAATATTTCTTCGGTGCGGGTACGGCCGACAGCGCCGGGCCCGCACCGGTCTGTCATATAAAAAGGAGAACTGCCATGCTGGAGCTACTTTCACCTGCCGGCTCCATGGAGTCGGTGACTGCCGCCGTACAGAACGGGGCGGACGCCATTTATTTGGGATATGGAGATTTCAACGCCCGCCGAAACGCGAAAAACTTCACCAAAGAGGAAGTTGCGGCGGCGGTTTCTTACTGTCATCTGCGGGGCTGTAAGGTCCACCTCACCCTGAACACCCTGCTTACCGACCGGGAGCTGCCCGGTGCCGCCCAGGTGGCCGACGAGATCAGCCAGATGGGCGTGGACGCCGTCATCGTCCAGGATCTGGGTGTGGTGCGCATGCTGCGCCAGGTGGCCCCCGACCTGCCCATCCACGGCTCCACCCAGATGACCATTCACTCGCTGGACGGCGTCAAGGTCTGCGCCGACCTGGGGATGAGCCGGGTGGTCCTCTCCCGGGAACTGAGCCGGGACGCTTTGGAGTATATCTGCGCCAATTCCCCCATTGAGATCGAGACCTTTGCCCACGGGGCCCTGTGCATGTGCTACTCGGGCCAGTGCTATTTTTCCGGCGTCATCGGGGGCCGCAGCGGCAACCGGGGCCTGTGTGCCCAGCCCTGCCGCCTGAAATACGGCTTCAACGGCCGGGCCAACGAGTACCCCCTGTCCCTGAAGGACATGTCCATGGTCCGCCACCTGAAGGAATTGCAGGATATGGGCATCGCCTGCCTGAAAATTGAGGGCCGGATGAAGCGGCCGGAATATGTGGCCATCGTCACACGGATCTACGCCAACGCCCTGCGGGAGGGCCGGGAGCCCACCGGCCAGGAGCTGCAGGAGCTGGAGCAGGCATTCTCCCGCCAGGGCTTTACCGAGGGCTACTACCTGGACCAGAAGGGGGCCGACATGTTCGGCACCCGCCAGGAGGAGGACTTCCCCAAGGAGCTCTATGCCAAGGCCAGAGCCACCTTTGAAAACGGGGAGAACCGGAAGGAGCCCGTCCAGATGTACGCCTGGCTGCGGGCCGGCCAGCCCGCCCAGGTGGCGGTGGAGGACAAGGAGGGCCGGCTGGCCTCTGTCACCGGACCGGTGCCTGAGGCGGCGGTCAATGTCCCCCTCACCGCCGAAAAGGTGGAGGGACAGCTCTCCCGCACCGGCGGGACCCCCTTCTCCTGCGAAAAGACCCTGGTCAAGGTGGACGAGGGGCTCTCTCTGCCCCTGTCCGCGCTGAACGCCCTGCGCCGCCAGGCCCTGGAGGAGCTGAGCCGCCAGCGCACCGCCCTGCCGGAGCGCCGCCGGGGCCAGTTCCACGAGGGCGTCCGGTTTGAGGACCCCCAGGAGGCCCCCGACATCACCGTCTCCGTCCGCTCCGCCGCCCAGGTCACCCCCGAGCTGCTGGCCCTGAAGCCAACCCTGCTCTATCTCCCCGCCGACGAGGGAGCGGCCCACCCCGATGTGGTCCGGGCCGCCCAGCAGGCCGGGGTGCCGGTGGCCGCCCTTCTGCCCCAGATCTGCTGGGATCGGGAGCTGGACACCCTGGACAAGGACCTGGATGCCCTTAAGGAGCTGGGCGTCACCCAGGCCCTGGCCGGGACCCTGGGCATGGTCCGCCACGCCCTGGACCGGGGCATGGAGGTCCGGGGAGACTACGGTCTGGGCGTGTACAACAGCCAGACCATCAAGGAGCTGCGCCACATGGGGCTGAAGTCGGTGACCGCCTCCTTTGAGATGCGCCTGTCCCAGATCCGGGACCTGTCCAAGGCCCTGGACCTGGAGCTTATCGCCTACGGCCGCCTGCCCCTGATGGTCACCGAGAACTGCATCGTACACAACCACTCGGGGGAGCACAACTGCGGCGACCCCGCCCTGCTCACCGACCGCCGGGGGACCCGGTTCCCCGTGGTCAAGGCCTTCGGCTGCCGAAACGAGATCCTCAACGCCAAGACCCTGTTCCTGGCGGACAAGCTGGGGGATGTGCAGCACCTGGGCCTGCGGACCATGCGTGTGCGCTTTACCACCGAGACCCCCCAGGAGTGCGTCCAGATCCTGGACCGCTACCAGGGCCGGGGCCGCTACCAGCTGGGCGACTACACCAGAGGACTTTACTACCGGGGCGTGGAGTGATCCGCCCGGTCTATCTTTTGTATTGTGAGGAATGATAGTATGGATCTGAAGATCAAAGCGCTCTCCCCCAAAATCGGGACCGAGATCCCCGTCCCCTTCTTCGCCAGCGCCGGCGCGGCCGCAATGGACCTGCACGCCTGCATGGACGAGCCTGTGGTCATCCCCGCCGGTCAGCGGCGAGTCATCCCCACCGGCCTGGCCATCGCCCTGCCCTCCGCCGACTACGTGGCCCTGATCTTCGCCCGCAGCGGCCTGGGCATCAAGCACGGCATCGCCCCCGCCAACTGCGTGGGGGTCATTGACAGCGACTACCGGGGAGAGCTGCTGGTGGGCCTGCAGAACTCCGGCAGCGAGGACTACACCGTCAATCCCGCCGACCGCATCGCCCAGCTGATGGTCACCCCTGTGGTCCGGCCCCGGATCCAACTGGTGGATGAGCTGGACGACACCGCCCGCGGCGCGGGCGGCCTGGGCTCCACCGGAGCTTAAGCCAAATCCAGAGCAGAGAGGTGTTTAGAATGCGAATCATCCTTGCCTCCCAGTCCCCCCGGCGGCGCGAGCTGCTGGAGCGCATGGGGATCACAGGCTTTGAGATCCTCCCCGCCCGGGGCGAGGAGCGGGTGGACCCCGCCCTCTCCCCCGACCAGCTGGTGGAGGCCCTCTCCCGCCAGAAGGCCGACGAGGTGGCCGGCAAGCTGGGGCCCGACGACCTGGTCATCGCCGCCGACACCGTGGTGGCTCTGGACGGCCGGGTGCTGGGCAAGCCCACCTCCCCCGAGAACGCCCTGGAGACCCTCACCGCCCTGTCCGGGCGGGAGCACCAGGTCTATACCGGCTTCACCGTCCGCCGGGGGGAGGAGATCGTCACCGGCCATGAGGTCACCGCAGTCCGGTTCCGCCCCCTCGCCCGGGAGGAGCTGCGGGCCTACGTGGCCACCGGCGAGCCCATGGACAAGGCCGGGTCCTACGGCATCCAGGGCCGGGGCTGCGTGCTGGTGGAGAGCCTGTGCGGGGACTACTACAACGTGATGGGTCTGCCCGTGTGCCGTCTGGCCCAGGTGCTGACCCGGTTTGGAATCAACGGACTGACCGGTGAGGGAGTGGAGGCATGAAGCAGTTTTTGCGTCAGAACGGCCCCATTCTGCTGGTCATCGCCCTGCTCCTCTCCATTCTGATCGGCATTGGCTCCATGGTGCTGGGCAGCGGGATGGACCCCCTGTCCAACCTGTTCAGCGTGGTCACCACCCCCATCCGCAACGGGGTGAGTGCCGCCGCGGACTGGGCTGAGGACGTCTACGCCTATGTATTCCGCTTTGACGAGATCCAGGATGAGCTGGACGGTCTGCGGGCCAAGGTGGCCGAGATGGAGGACCAGGTCCGGGAGGGACAGGACGCCCAGCGGGAGAACGAGCAGCTCCGGGAGCTGCTGAATCTGCAGGAGAAGCGCCGGGACTTTGTCTTTGAGTCCGCCCGGGTCACCGCCCCCGTCACCTCCAACTGGGAGTCTGTCCTGACCATCAGCAAGGGCAGCAACTTTGGCGTGGAGGCGGGAGACTGCGTGGTCACCGAGACCGGCGTGCTGGTGGGCGTGGTGTCCGAGGTGGGCACCAACTCCGCCCGGGTGTCCACCATTATCAATACCGATATCGACATGGGCGGCATCGTGGCCCGGACGTACAGCGCGGGCATCCTGGAGGGTGACTTCACGCTGATGGAGGCCGGCCGGCTGAGACTGAGCTATCTGCCCGACGGCGCCCAGCTGGTGGCCGGCGACGAGGTGCTCACCTCCGGCAAGGGCGGCGTGTACCCCTCCGGGCTGGTGGTCGGACAGGTGGAGGGCGTATTCACCGACCCGTCCGGCAAGACCCGCTATGCCGTCATCGTCCCCACTGTGGACCTGGACGCCCTGGTGGAGGTTTTCGTCATCAAGGACTTCAACGTGGTGGAGTAATACTCCGCCCCGCCGCTAGGAGGAACTTCCATGACCCGACAGGATCAAATCATTAAATGGCTGATCTATACCCTGGGCCTGCTGCCCATCTGGATCCTGGACGCCTTTCTGCTGGGCCGCTGGCCCGTCTGGGGCGTCAAGCCCAATCTGCTCCTGCTGGCCGCCGTGTCGGTGGCCGTGCTGGAGGGGGCCAAGGCCGGCGGCGGCTTCGGCCTGGGGGTAGGGCTGCTGTGGGCCATCGGCTACCCCGGTGCCCACGGTCTGCCCATCCTGTTTCTGACTGCGGCCGGTCTCCTGGCCGGCAACGCGGGCCAGTACGCCCTGACGCAGGGATATGCGGGCTGCCTGATCTGCTCCGCCGCTACCCTGGCCGTCATGGAGGGCATCCATATCCTGGGGGGACTCTTTATCCGCATGGCTCCCCTGTCTGTGATGCTCTCAGTGGCGGGAAAAGAATTTCTGCTCACCCTGCTGTGGTCGCCTCTGGTATTTCTGATTTTCTGGCTGATCTTCCGCAAGGTGGGTCTGGACAAGCTGGCGTGAGCACCGCGCGTTTTTCTTGGAAAGGAGAGAGCTCCCTATGGACCACCGACAACTGAACCGCCGCAGCTGGGCCATGGTGGGCCTCCTCGCCCTGGTCCTGCTGTTTATGAGCTTTGTGCTCTACGACACCCAGATCATCAACGGAAAATACTGGGCATCCCGCTCTACCAACAAGATCACGGAGATCGAGCAGGTCTCCTCTGCCCGGGGCCAGATTCTGGACCGCTACGGCCGCGTTCTGGTCGCCAACCACACCACCTACGAGGTGACCCTGAATACCTCCGCCATGGGCAAGAACCGCAACCAGGTCCTCACCGACCTGATCCAGATTGCACGCCGGTCCGGCGTGACCTGGGCGGACAACCTGTCCATCACACCGGAGGAGCCCTTCCGCTATACCCGGGACGACCCCTTCTTTGCCGTCTCCGTGGGAGAGGACGGAACTGAGAAAAAGACGCTGACCCGGCTGGGCCGGCTGTCCATCAAAATGAAGTGGATTGACGGGGATCCCACCGCCCCCGACGCCAAGGTGGAGCTGCCCAGCGCCCAGGAGCTGCTCAAGCGGATGGCCAAGACCTTCGACATCCCGGAGGACACTGCCCCGGGAGAGGCCCGGGCCCTGGCCGGGGTGATCTATGAGCTCTACCTCCGGTCCAAGGACATCTATTGGACCCCCTATGTCTTTGCACAGGATGTGGATATCGACTTTATTTCCCGGGTGAAGGAGCGGGGGCTGGCCGGCGTCAACATCGACGCCGTCTCCACCCGCAGCTACAACACCGATTACGCCGCCCAGCTGCTGGGCCCGGTGGGCCTGATGAACGAGAAGGAGTGGGAGTACTACCAGACCGTGGACGAGGACAACGACGGGAAGCCGGACTATCAGATCAACGACACGGTGGGCAAGGACGGGGCAGAGCTGGCCTTTGAGTCCTACCTGCGGGGCGCCCCCGGCAAGCGCCAGGTGGACCGGGACGTCAGCGGCAGGGTCATGGGCGAGACCTGGATCACACCCCCCGAGCCGGGAGACAACGTGATCCTCACGGTGGATATCGACCTTCAGAAGGCTGTGGAGGATATCATGGCCAACGCCATCCCCCAGCTGAAGAGTAAGGAGGTGGAGGGCGCCGCCTGCGTGGTGCTGGACATCAAGAACGCCGAAGTTCTGGCCGCGGCCTCCTACCCCACCTTTACCCTGGACACCTACTACCAGGACTACAACAAATACGCCAGCAACCCCCTGCACCCCTTCATCAACCGGACCACTATGGGCCTCTACCCCCCCGGCTCCACCTTCAAGATGGTGACCGCCATCGCCGGCCTGGAGAGTGGGGAGGTCACGCCCCAGACCAAGATCCTGGGCAACGGCGTCTATGACTACTACGGCCCCAACGGCCCTCAGTGCTGGATCTACCGCCAGTACAGAGGCAAGCACGGCCCCCAGAACGTGACCGACGCCATCAAGAACTCCTGCAACATCTACTTCTTTGACGTGGGCCGCCGGGTGGGAATTGAAAAGCTCCAGGAGTATGCGGCCAAGTTCGGCCTGGGTGAGCCCACCGGCATCGAGCTGCCCGAGAAGCGGGGCGTTATGGCCGGACCGGAGTACACCGAGAAGATGGGCGGGAAGTGGTTCAAGGGCAACACCCTGTCGGTGGCCATCGGCCAGGAGAGCAGCCAGTTCACCCCCATACAGCTGGCCAACTACATCGCGACCCTGGTCAACGGCGGGACGCGGAACGCGGCCCACATCCTCAAGGAGGTCAAATCCCATGACTTCTCCGAGGTGGTCCACACCTATGAGCCCGAGGTGCTCAGCGAAATCAACATCAAGCCCGCCAATCTGGAGGCAGTGAAGGCGGGCATGCTGAAGCTGACCACAGAGGGCTCGGTGGCCAGGTATTTTCAGGATCTGCCCGTCAAGGTGGGCGCCAAGACCGGCTCCGCCCAGGTCAATGTCCAGACCGAGTCCAACGCCGTGTTCGTCTGCTTTGCCCCCTACGACAACCCCCAGATCGCCATTGCCCTGGTGGTTGAGAAGGGCGGCAGCGGTTCCGAGCTGGGACGGATCGCCGCTGACATCCTTAAATATTATTTTTCCGCCGAGGAAACCCGCGAGGATATCTTGACGGAAAACACAATGGTGCGGTAAACTCGTCAAAAGAGGAGCGCTCTGCCCCATTTGCATGACTTTGACCGTGAATCTTCCCAAGGAGGTTTCCCATTATGATAGATCAGAGCAAAATCCGCAATTTCTCCATTATCGCCCACATCGACCATGGTAAATCGACGCTGTCCGACCGGTTGATCGAGGCCTGCGGCGCCGTGGAGCAGCGCCAGATGTCCAGCCAGCTGCTGGACAACATGGAGCTGGAGAAGGAGCGCGGCATCACCATCAAGGCCCGGGCCGTCCGCCTGAGCTACAAGGCCCAGGACGGCGAGACCTATATCCTCAACCTGATCGACACCCCGGGCCACGTGGACTTCAACTACGAGGTCAGCCGCTCCCTGGCCGCCTGCGAGGGCGCCCTGCTGGTGGTGGACTCCACCCAGGGCGTGGAGGCCCAGACCCTGGCCAACACCTATCTGGCGCTGGAGCACGACCTGGAGATCCTGCCCGTGTTCAACAAGATCGACCTGCCCGCCGCCGACCCCCTGAAGGCCAAGCACGAGGTGGAGGACATCATCGGCCTGCCCGCCCTGGACGCCCCTGAGATCTCCGCCAAAATGGGCATCAACATCCCCGCCGTGCTGGAGGATCTGGTGCAGAACATCCCCGCCCCCACCGGGGACCCCAACGCCCCGCTGAAGGCCCTGATTTTCGACAGCCAGTACGACCCCTATGTGGGCGTCATCGTCTACTTCCGGATCATGGAGGGCTCCATGAAAAAGGGGATGTCCGTGAAGATGATGGCCACCGGCACCCAGTACCAGGTGCTGGACTGCGGCTATCTCAAGCCCCTGGGCATGGAGTCCAGCGGGGAGCTGTCCGCCGGCGAGGTGGGCTGGTTCACCGCCTCCATCAAGAACGTCCAGGACACCCGGGTGGGCGACACCATCACCGGCGTGGAGCGGTCCGCCGATACTCCCCTGCCCGGCTACCGCCCCGCCCAGCCCATGGTCTACTGCGGCATTTATACCGAGGACGGCTCCAAGTACCCCGACCTGCGGGATGCCCTGGAGAAGCTCCAGCTCAACGACGCCTCCCTCTCCTTCGAACCCGAGTCCTCCGTGGCCCTGGGCTTCGGCTTCCGCTGCGGATTTTTGGGTATGCTCCACATGGAGATCATCCAGGAACGGCTGGAGCGGGAATTTGACCTGGATCTGGTCACCACCCTGCCCTCGGTCATCTACGAGGTCACAAAATCTGACGGCACCGAGGTCCGGGTGGACAACCCCCACAACTACCCCGACCCCGGCACCATTCTGGAGGCCCGGGAGCCCTACGCCAAGGTGTCCATCATCTCCCCTCCGGACTATGTGGGCAACATCATGCCCATGTGCCAGGAGCGCCGGGGCGTCTTTGTGGATATGCAGTATCTGGACACCAACCTGGTGGAGCTGCACTACTCCATGCCCATCGGGGAGATCATCTACGACTTCTTCGACGCCCTGAAGGCCCGCACCAAGGGCTACGCCTCCCTGGACTACGAGCTGGATAGCTATCAGCCCAGCGACCTGGTGAAGGTGGACCTGCTCTTAAACGGCGACCAGGTGGACGCCCTGAGCTTCATCGCCCACCGGGACAAGGCCTACGGCCGCGCCCGCCGCATCTGCGAGAAGCTGAAGGAGAACATCCCCCGCCAGCTCTTTGAGGTCCCGGTCCAGGCGGCCATCGGCGGCAAGATCATCGCCCGCGAGACTGTCAAGGCCATGCGGAAGGACGTGCTGGCCAAGTGCTACGGCGGCGATATCACCCGAAAGAAGAAGCTGCTGGAGAAGCAGAAAGAGGGCAAAAAGAAGATGCGTACCCTGGGTACCGTCCAGCTGCCCACCGAGGCGTTTATGGCGGTGCTCAAGCTGGACGAGGAGTAAGCTGCATCTTTTTTGCAGCCCTCTTGACCCCCGCACAGCGGGGGCGGCGCTTTGCGCCGTTCAAGGGTTTTGCAGAGCAAAATCCTTGGCGCAGGGGCAATTCACTTGCCCCGAGCATTTTGATCCCTTGGGGGCCCCACAAAAGGCCCCGCCCTTTTGTGGAAGTCGGGCAAAAAGAAGATGCGTACTCTGGGTACCGTCCAGCTGCCCTCGGAGGCGTTTATGGCGGTGCTTAAACTGGACGAGGAATAAATTTTGCAGAAAAAGGGCCTATAAGGCAGCGAGCAGCCTGGCCCAGCGTGGGTCACCCTCCATGTAGGAAAAGCCAGTCTCCGCGCGCAGTTCCTCCAGGATGCCGTTCCGGACAGCCTCCCCGAAGGCCGGGTCCACGGGCTTGAAGGCTATGTGGGCGTAGAGGGGAGCTTTATAAAAGTCATGGACGCTGTCCATGTGGGCCAGCAGCCCCTCCACGCAGGCCAAAGTCTTGTCCCGGTCCTGCTCCGCCTGGACCAGCTCCAGCTCATCCATGTATTGGAGATAGTCTCCCATTTCAAACAGCCGGTCCAGGGCCTGCTTCTTCTCCACATAGTAACGGGCCCGCCCCGGGTCCCCGGACTTGAGCTGCATGTCAGACAGGCTGCTGAATACAGCGGACAGGATCTGATAGTCAGCCAGAAGCAGCTCCTCATAGGTCTGGAAGGCCTTGTCCGCCTGGCCGGTTTTGTCATAGAGGACAGCCTTCTTCCGCTTCCGCTCCGGATTCTGCATGGAGAAAAAGTCCAGATAGGACCCTGCTTTTTCGTACTCCCCCCGGCGGAGATGGTACCTGTACAGGGCGTCCGCCGCCGCCGTGCGCATGGACTCCTCCCGGCTGGCCAGCAGGCGCTCGTGGCAGCTCAGGATAAAGGCGTTCCAGTCCTGGCCCTCTGGGCACTCCTGGGCCGGACGGTACGCCTCCAGCTCCAGGGCCAGGGCGTGGATCAGGGGCTCGCAGTTGGGGTACAGCCGGATCTGCTCCCTGACCCAGAGAAACACCGCGCCGTAGGGCTCCTGAGCAAATTTCTGCTCCGCTGTCCGGACCAGCGCACGGATCTCATCCTGGGTCAGCTCCTCCCGAAAGGAGAGAAGCTCGTCCAGAGATACGTCCAGCAGCCGGGCGATGGGGGCCAGAAGGGTGATGTCCGGCATGGTGCTGCCGCTCTCCCATTTGTTCACCGCAGGGGTGGTCACCCCCAGGTAATTTGCCAGGGTCTCCTGGGTCCAGCCCCTGGCCTTTCTATGCTTACGGATCACTTCACCGATGTTCATTGTCCCTGCCTCCCTGGGCTTACTTTTGTTTGCAGGCTCTATTGTAGCACGGTTTCAGGCCCATTGAAATTGAAGAGGATTTAACAAAACAGAACAATAATTAACCAGGGCTCAAAAGGGAGCGGTCCTCCGCCCCCTCACTTCAGCTCCTTCAGGGCGGCCCCGGTGGTTTTTGCGAAGAGCTTTGCTCCGGCGATGGCCTCCTCCAGGGTGTTTCCGTGCCCCCCTACCTCCACCAGGAGAATACCCGGCGCAATGTCCTGGTTGAACCGGGTGGAGCGCAGGGTGATGGGCCGGGCCAGCTGCTGGTACCGGGCGGTGAGGGCCAGCTGGAGCCGGACGGCCAGGGCCATATTGGATTTCCAGTTGGGGTGGGCCGCCCCCGAGTCGCTGCTGCCCACCACCAGCATGACCTGGGCCACCTTTTCGTCCCCCTCCTGGGCGATAAACCGGTAGGCGGCCCCGTCCTGGCTGACCAGGGCGTCCCGGTGGACGTCCAGGGCAAACTGAATGGAGGGGTACTGCTTCAGCCACTTCTCTACCCCGGCGCGGGAGCGGCCGTAGGAGCCGTTGTAGGCGGGGTAGTCGTACAGCGTGGGGTCGTGGATCACCTCAAAGCCCTGGGAGCGGAACACCTTAGCCATCTCCTCCCCCACCCGGACCACGTTGTGATTGCAGTCTGTGGTGCGGTAGGCGTCGCTCTCTGTGTAGCGGTTCTGGTCGGTCTGGGTGTAGGCCTCGCTGCCGTGGGTGTGGTAGATGAGAATTTGGGGGCCCGGGCTGTGGGCCGGGTCCAGGGCCACCGGCTGCGCGGCCAGAGCGGCCAGGTCAAGCTCCTGCTTAGTCACATTTTTCACGGCCAGCCCCCGCTCGGGCAGGGTCACATCCGCCTGGCGGCTGGGGGCCGTATAAGTTACAACATTTGGTTGGGGTGTACTGTCCAGCTGGTGTTCCTGCCGGTCGTCCGCATCCCCTTGAGCAGGGTCCTCGGGCAGAGGCAGAGGGGCGGTGATTGGGTCGGAGTCGGCCTTGGGAGGCAGCGGTATGCGGAGCAGGGCGGATTGACGCAGCAAAAATTGCCCCCAGAGATCCAGACCCTCCAAAGCTGGAGTCTTGTCGATGGGTCGGCCCAGCTGGGCCGCCATCACACCCACGGCGAAGTCCGGATTCTCCTCCAGCTCCAGCCATGGGGGCATGATCGAAGTGCCCGCCGTCAGCCACACCGTCCATATGGTGATGAGTGCCATAGCCAGTGCCACACCCCGGCGCACCAGCCGCAGCGCTGTTCCTGTCGGTTTTCTTCTGTTCATCCCGGTTCTCCCTCCCTGCCCGTATCTGGACACAGACATACTATGCGGCGGGGGGAAGTGTTATGACGGCCTGTCCGTTTTTCCACGGGCAGCCCCATCTGTGTGGAAAAATTTTGAGGCTTGCCGGTGTAGTGCGATGAATTTTACACATTATTCATTTTTTTGTGTTATGCTCTAAATACTCAAATTTATTTTCACGGGAGGCTCCTTCTATGCGACGTGAACTGCTGACCTGGTCTGAACGGGGGCAGCTGTGGTTCCGATTGGGACTGCGGATTGTGCTGTTCGTCCTGACCTGTGTGATCCTGGCCAAGCTGGCTCCCCCCCTCTGGTCCCTGTTTGCTCCCTTTATCGTGGCGCTGATCATGGCCATTCTGCTCAATCCTCTGGTGCGGTGGGTGCAGCGCAAGCTGGGGTGGAACAGGAGACTGCTGTCCCTTTTGGTATTGATTTTATTGTTCACACTGCTGGGCGGCATGCTCTTTCTGCTGGTCTACGGCGCGGGCACGGAGCTGATGTCCCTGGCCCAGAACTGGCCCGGTCTGCTGGAGAATGCGCAGAAGATCGCCAATCAGGCGGAACTGTTCCTGGCACGGTTTTTCTCCCTGGTTCCGCCCCAGATCACCGAGTTGCTGGATACGGCCAATGAGCATGTGATGAATTGGCTCCAGGGCGCGGCCTATGACGGGTTGGTGGCCATAGCCAATGTTTTTAAGGAAAAAGCGGTACAGCTGCCTGCCTTCCTGCTGGCGCTTCTGATGTTTATTATCGCGTCCTATTTCATTACCGCCGACTATCCCTATCTGCGCACACGGGCCATTCAGCACACGGATGAGCGTCTGCTCCATTTCCTGAAGCAGGTGCGCTCAACCGCGCTGGCCGCCTTTGGCGGCTATCTGCGGGCGGAGCTTCTCCTCTCGGTGGGGGTGTTCTTCATCCTGGCAGGTGGATTCTATGTTATTGGTCAGAATTATGCCCTGCTGCTGGCGCTGGGATTGGCGGTTATGGATTTTATTCCTATTATCGGTTCCGGAACCATCATGGTGCCGTGGGCTTTTATCGCCCTGTTTACCCAGGACTACTCCACCGCCATTGGCCTGATGGTGATTTGGGGCATCGTAGTCCTGTTCCGCCGGGTGGCGGAGCCTAAGTTTGTGGGAAATCAGACCGGACTGTCCCCCCTGCTGTCCCTGGTCAGCATCTATGTTGGTATGAAGCTGGGCGGTGTGATCGGCATGATCTTGGGCCCCATTCTGGCCCTGGTGATCATCAATCTGGCTGGACTGGGCATTTTCAGCGGCATCCGCGCGGATGTGACCACCGCTGTGTGGGATATTGCCGCCGTGCTGCGGGAGCGGACCGAGCTATAAGATCGCCCGGAAAGAAAGAATTCAAAAAAATACGTTTTTTTCTTCATTTTTTCTTCATAAACGTGAGCTATGCTATATCCAGCGTCAGGGGAATGAGCCCAAGCGTCATATTTTTGGTTAAAAGGAGTGTCCAGTATGTACCCAGAGGACGAAAACTTCCAATTTTATAATAGTCAGAACAGCAGTTACAGCGGAGGTTTCGGCGATTACAGCGACAACCCCCAGGAGGAAAAGCCCAAGGAGCCCAAGAAGGGACTGGATCGCCGCGCAGTTGCTCTGGTACTGAGCTGTGCCCTGCTGGGCGGAGCGGCCGGCGTGGGCGGAGCGGCGGCATACAGCCACTTTAACAAGGCTCCGTCTGTGGTCTATCAGAACCAGCACGTCTCCGCCGACCCCATGGCCCACACCGAAAAGGGCAAGGCCATGACCCCCGAGCAGCTCTACGCCGCCAACCTGGATTCCTGCGTGGGCATCACCGTCTCCACCACCATGGTGAATATTTTCGGCCAGCCCACCACCTCCGCGGCCACCGGGTCCGGCTTTGTCATTTCCCAGGATGGATATATCCTGACCAACTTCCACGTCATCCAGAGCGCTGCGGCCGACGAGTCGGTGGACATCGAGGTGGCCTTTGCGGACGGCACCAAGTACCCCGCCAAGCTGATGGGCGGGGAGCCGGGCAACGACGTGGCCGTTTTGAAGATCGAGGCCAGCGGCCTGACCCCTGTGGTCCTGGGCGACTCGGACCAGATCAAGGTGGGCGAGCCCGTGTACGCCATCGGCAATCCCCTGGGCGAGCTGACCTACACCTTCACCGACGGCATGGTGTCCGCCCTGGACCGCCTGATCTCCACCAGCCGTGAGGTGACCCTGAACATGCTCCAGACCAACTGCGCCATCAATCCCGGCAACTCCGGCGGGCCGCTGTTCAACCGCTACGGCGAGGTCATCGGCATCAACACTGCCAAGTACAGCAGCTCCTCCTCCGGCACCTCCGCCGAGGGCCTGGGCTTTGCCATCCCCATCAACGATGTGAAGTCCATCATTCCCGAGCTGATCCAGCACGGATATGTCACCGACAAGCCCTACATGGGCATTCAGATGGCCCCCGTTTCGGAGGACGCCCAGCGCTATGGCGTTCCCGCCGGTGTGCTGGTCACCTTTGTGGCTGAGGGCTCTGCCGCCGAGAAGGCCGGCATCAAGACGAAGGATATCATCGTGAAGATGGAGGACACCGCCATCGACTCCCCCTCCGCCCTCAGTGCGGCCGTGTCCAGCTATCGGGCCGGGGACAAGGTCAAGCTCACCGTGGTGCGCCCGGATGTGGGCGAGGTGGAGCTGAACCTGGTCTTTGACGAGAAAAACCAGGAGACCGAGGCGGCCAATCAGCAGCCGGAGCAGGCGCCTCAGCAGCAGGTCCCGCAGCGGGTGCCCCAGCAGGGCCCCAGCAGCGACTCCTTCTTCCCCTGGATCTTCGGCGGCTTCTTCTGAGCCGATCCGGATCAATAAACATAAGCCGTACAAAGGCCAAGGGCCTTTGTACGGCTTATTTTACAGCCGGGTGCGGAGCAGCTTTGAAGTGCAGCTTCCCCGGTGATACCGCGCAAAAGGGGACCGCAAGACCTTGATCGTCCTGCGGTCCCCTTCTTTCCGTTGTTCGCCTCATGCGGGCCAGCACAGGATCAGGCACCAGACAAGGGAGGCCAGCACGGCCCCCAATACCCCCCAGGCAACGCCGGACAGCCAGTCGTCCCCCTCTGATTTGGGTCGGCAGCCCTTCAGATAGCCGTCGGCGGCCTGGCGGGCCTGACGGATGACCTGCTCCGTGGTGACGCCCTCCCGCTGGACGGCTTCGTCCTTCACAATAAAGATGGCCTCCTCAAAAAAGTCCGGGTCGGGGGACTTGACCAGGATGACCTGGCGGGTGCTTCCTTTGACCATGTGGTCCACTTCCTTTCCGGGGCGCGGCTGCGCCCGAGCTTAGGAATAGTTTGCCCGCCCGCCGCCGGGGATATTCCCGCCGGACCGGCCCTGAGGGAAAAATCGGGATGAAAAAATCCCCTTCCGTTGGGAAGGGGATTTGAAGTCAGCACGAAATCAGTCGGTGACGTAGGGCAGCAGAGCGATCTGACGAGAACGCTTGATGGCCTCGGTCAGCTGACGCTGGTGCATGGCGCAGGTGCCGGTAGTGCGGCGGGGCAGGATCTTGCCGCGCTCAGAAATGAAGCGGCGCAGCTTGGCGGCATCCTTGTAATCAATGCACTCCACCTTGTCGGCGCAGAAGGCGCAGACCTTACGGCGCTTGCGGCCGCGGGGAGCTCTGTTATCACGATCCATAGCCATGAGAGATAACCTCCTTTTTACGACCATATCCGGTCAAAGTATTGGGCGAGACCCTTTAGAAGGGGAGCTCACCATCATCATCAGTCAGTTCGGCAAACTGGTCGCCGCCCATGGAGGGGGCGCCGTAGCCGGAGTTCTGGGCGGGAGCGGAATAGGAGCCGCTGCCGCCGGCAGGGGCGGAATAACCGCCGGAGAAACCGGAAGCGTAGGAGTCGCCGCCCTCGGCGTCCCGCTTGGAGTCGCCAAAGTAGACGTTATCCGCAATAACCTCGGCGGAGCGGCGCTTGCCGCCGTCACGGTCGGTCCAGTCGCGGATCTGCAGACGGCCCTCCACCACAGCCATGCGGCCCTTGGTGAAGTAGCGGCTGACAAACTCGCCGGTCTGACGCCAGGCGACCACATCAATGAAGTCGCAGGCGCGCTCGCCGGAGTTCCGGTCCTTAAAGTCCCGGTCCACAGCCAGAGTGAAGGAGGCCACAGCGGTCCCCGTCTGGGTGTGCCGGAGCTCGGGGTCACGGGTCAGACGACCCATGAGGATGATTCGATTGAGCATCGCTCAGCCCTCCCTTACTGATCCTTGCAGATGATCAGGGAACGCATCACGCTATCGGTGATCCGGAAGATACGATCCAGCTCAGCGGGGACAGCGGCAGCGGAGTTGAAGGTCATCAGCACGTAATAACCCTCCATCAGGTCGTTGATGGGATAGGCCAGACGGCGCTTGCCCCACTCGTCAACCTCGGTCACAGTACCGTTGTTCTCGACCACACCCTTGAACTTGGCCACCAGCTCGGCGATAGCCTCCTCGCTCAGGCTGGGATTCAGGATGTAGACAGCCTCGTAGTTCGCAGTAATCTTTGCCATATTCTTGCACCTCCTTATGGACATTTGGCCCCCGATGTTCCTCGGGAGCAAGGATTCATCTGCCTTAATAGACAGGCCCTATTATTATATAAGAAATCCCCGGATTGTCAAGAGATAATCCGGGGAATTTTCGCTTTTTCGCACTTTTTGTGAATTTATTCTCAATAGCGGCGGACCACGGCCACAACCTTGCCAAGAATGACGGCGTCGGTGCCGTCGATGGGCTGGAATTCATCGTTGGCGGGCATGAGCCAGGTCTCTCCGTCCTGGATACGCAGGGTTTTGACGGTGGCCTCGTCCTCGAAAAGGGCCACCACGATCTCGCCGCTGTGGGCCTCGGGCTGGCGGTGGACCACCACCAGGTCGCCGGGCAGGATGCCGGCGTTGATCATGGACTCCCCCCGCACCCGCAGGGCGAAGTGCTCACCGGTCAGTCCGTGGGTGTCGAAGGTGAGGTAGTCCTCGATGCACTCCTCCGCCAGGATGGGGGAGCCGGCAGCCACGCTGCCCACCACCGGCACCTGATTGGCCCGGGGGTCCTGCTCCTCCGCCACCTGAGTGGGGACGCCGGGCACCGTGATGGCCCGGGTCTTTCCGGCCTCCCTGACCAGCACCCCGGCCTCGACCAGGCTCTTGATGTGGAAATGGACGGTGGAGGGGGATTTCAGACCCAGTCCGGCCCCGATCTCCCGCACCGAGGGGGGATAGCCGTGCTGGGTGGTAAAGTCAACGATATAATCGTAGATCTGCTGTTGCTTGGCAGTGAGCTGTGCCATGGCGGGGCTCCTTTCTCAGTGGGTCGGCTGGAAAGCGATCACGTCAGTCAAGTGGAAAAATAGACAGGTTTTAACAGCATGAGTATAGCACACTTCCTGAAAAAAGTCAAACAAATGTTCCTTTTATCCGGGGAAAATCCCTGTTTTCGGGGGGAGAATCGGGTGTAGAATGCGGACAGATTTGTCCGCGGCCCTTGTAAAACCCCTAAAAATCATCTATAATAATAGCTTACTGAACACTGCGGTCCCGCGGGCGGGATGAGCAGTCGGATCGAAGCTCCGGGCGGAGTTTTCCGCGCGAAATATTGTTAAGAGATGGAGAGAGAACTATGGATCGTATTACCATTGCCGCGATCTTTGCCGACCAGGAAAAGCTGGGCGGCCAGACCGTCACGGTCTGCGGCTGGGCCCGGACCATCCGGGACATGAAGACCTTCGGCTTTGTGGAGCTGAACGACGGCTCCTGCTTCAAGAACCTCCAGGTGGTTATGGACGCCGGCGTTGTGGAGAACTATAAGGAGATCGCCGGCCAGAACGTGGGCGCCGCCCTCATCGTCACCGGCACCGTGGTGCTGACCCCCGAGGCCAAGCAGCCCCTGGAGATCAAGGCCGACAAGATCGTGGTGGAGGGCGTGTCCGCCCCCGACTACCCCCTTCAGAAGAAGCGCCACAGCGTGGAATTCCTGCGCACCATCCAGCACCTGCGCCCCAGAACCAATCTGTTCTCCGCCGCCTTCCGGGTGCGCTCCGTGGCCGCCCACGCCATCCACTGCTTCTTCCAGGACCGCGGCTTCGTCTATGTCCACACCCCCATCATCACCGGCTCTGACTGCGAGGGCGCCGGCGAAATGTTCCAGGTGACCACCCTGGACATGAACGACCTCCCCCGCACCGAGGACGGCAAGGTGGACTACTCCAAGGACTTCTTTGGCAAAAAGACCAGCCTGACCGTGTCCGGCCAGCTCAACTGCGAGAACTTCGCCATGGCCTTCGGCGATGTGTACACCTTCGGCCCCACCTTCCGGGCCGAGAACTCCAACACCGCCCGCCACGCCGCCGAGTTCTGGATGGTGGAGCCCGAGATGGCCTTCGCCGACCTGACCGACTATATGAACTGCGCCGAGGACATGATCAAGTATATCATCCGCTTTGTCATGGAGCGCTGCCCCGACGAGATCAACTTCTTCAACTCCTTTGTGGACAAGGGCCTGAAGGAGCGGCTGGAGCATGTGGCCAGCTCCGACTTCGGCCGGGTGAGCTACACCGAGGCCGTGGAGATTCTGAAGGAGCACAACGACGAGTTTGACTACAAGGTGGAGTGGGGCGTGGACCTGCAGACCGAGCACGAGCGCTATTTGACCGAGAAGGTCTACAAGCGCCCCGTCTTTGTCACCGACTACCCCAAGGAGATCAAGGCCTTCTATATGCGCCAGAACGACGACGGCAAGACCGTTGCCGCCGCAGACTGCCTGGTCCCCGGCATCGGCGAGATCATCGGCGGCTCCCAGCGTGAGGAGCGCATCGACGTGCTGGAGGGCCGCATCAAGGAGCTGGGCATGGACCCCAAGGATTACTGGTGGTACTGCGACCTGCGCCGCTACGGCTCCTGCCGCCACGCCGGCTTCGGCCTGGGCTTCGAGCGCATGGTCATGTACCTCACCGGCATCAACAACATCCGCGACGTGGAGCTCCACCCCCGCACTGTGGGCAACGCGGAGTTCTGAGTTTTACACGATCCCGCACAAAAGGCCCGTCCGGCATCCCCGGACGGGCCTTTCCAATTAGTCTGGCAGCTGCACCTCCAGCGTGTCGATCAGGGGGAGGATATGCTGCTGGGCGTAGTCGTGCAGTTCCTCCCAGTCCACCTCCCGGCAGGCGGAGGACTGGAACAGAGCCACCGCCCGGCGGTCATACAGGGGGATCAGGTAAAAGTGGTTCCGGCTGGTGTCCTGAGCGGCGCCGACGATCTCGGAATAGACCTGGGACCGGCCGTCCGCACCCGTCCACACCAGGATCCGGCCGGGGTCCCAATCAGGCCGGACCGACGTCAGGAAGGTGTCCAGCAGGATCTTCCGGCTCTCCTCCATGGCCGTCCGCTCCCACTCCGCCCGGGTCCCGGTCCAGGCGGCCTGCCGGTCATACTCCCACAGCATGAAGTGGCTGACAAAGGACCGCTCCCGCTGGACCCAGAGGTAGTCGTCCTCCGGGTCCACCACCCGCCAGCCCTCCGGCGGGAGGGTGATGTCAGCCCCCTGTCCGATGGACAGCCGGACCGAGGTATAGGCCGGGAGATCGGTCACCTCCGGCCGCTTGGGGTTGCGTATGGAAGTCAGGACCAGAAGGGTGAACAGACCCATCAGCATCAGGAATATGCCCCATGGGACGGCCCGCTCCCGGAAGGTGGGGCCCTCCATGAGCCACTTGGGCAGCAGAGTCAAAGTGCCCGCCAGCAGCAGGATGAAGCACAGCCAGGTGGCGATCTGCACCCACACTGCCCGCCAGATTTTTTCCGCGCTCTGTTCGTAGGTCACCAGCTGGTCGCCGTCCTCCCGGCTCAGCTGGTAGACCCGCCGGTTCCCGTCACAGAGCAGGGTGAGGGTGTCCTCGCCCGCCCAGGTGAGGAAGGACCTGATGTCCTGCATTTTTTCCGCGGCAGGCCCGGAGGGCAGGAAGAAGCGCCCCTGGGACTGGAGCAGGATGGAGTAATGGTATTCATAGCTGACCGAGGATTTGGAGACGTGGGTGAACTTGGACTGGCGCAGGGACTCCAGCCGGCCTGTGACCGTGACCAGCTCCCTGTAAGGGACAGGCTGCTTCTGGAGCTGGACCCACATTCCCCAGGGCAGGGCTGTGGTCAGGAGCAGAAGAGGCAGGAACCAGGAGAAGAACCACCGAAGCCGGGGCGGACGCGCCTGCCTGCGCCACTGCACGATTCTGACCACCCGATAGACCAGAAAGACTGCGCTGGCCAGGATGGCCAGACTGCCCACCAACAGATTGCCCTGGGCGAACAGTATACCTGCCGTTAAAATGGCGACCAGGGCCAGGAGCCACTTGAGTATGAGGAAAACGATATCCCTGACCATCTCTTCACCCCGTTTTCTGCCGCGCCCGCCTATCCGGAGCGGCTTTGACTGATTGATGTCAGGATAGCATGGGAAAAGGGGAAAATCAAGGGAGGGAAAAGTTCCGGCTTCTCTGTAACATTTTTTCCCCGGAATTGTTATATAGGCAGAAAGGAGGGAGATGACCACATGGATCAAGCACTTTTGCAGGAGATGTATCAGCGGTACTACCGGGAGCTGTATCTCTACCTGCTCTCACTGAGCGGAAGTCCCCCTCTGGCCGAGGACCTGATCCAGGAGACCTTTCTGAAGGCCATCCTCTCCCTCCCCAACAGCCACGCCAACATCCGGGCCTGGCTCTATCTGGTGGCGCGGAACCTCTGGCTCAACCACCGCAGACGGGAGAGCAGGCTCACCCTCACCGACCAGGTGGACGACACCCCGGTGGAGGACGATCTGCTGGAGCGGGTCCTCCGGGATGAGAGACAGCGGATGCTGTACCGGGCCCTGGCCCATCTGGAGCCGCGCAAGCGGGAGATCCTGCAGATGCAGTACTTTGGCGGCCTGGCCCAGCGGGAGATCGCGGCAGTGCTCCACCTCACCCCCGAGCATGTCCGGGTCCTGGCCTGTCGGGCCAGAAAAGAACTGAAACAATGGATGGAGGAGAACGGATATGACATATCGTGAATTATTGAAGCTGTATCAGACGGGCCAGCTGGACGAGGACCGCCGCCAACAGGTGGAGTCCGATATCGAGAAGCAGGACGCCATCGGGGAGTATCTCTTCGACGCGGCCGATATCCCCAGCCTGGACGAGGAGCTGCCCGCCGCCGCTGAGGATGGGACCGACACCCAATTCCTCTCCCTAGTCCAGAAGTCCATCCGCCGGGCCTTTGTGAAAATGGGCCTGATCGTCGGGGCGGTGGTACTGACCCTGGTGCTGTGCACCATCTTTCTGCTGCCCAAGGTGGTGGATCACTTCTATTATGACCCCACCCAGATCGTGGGGCGGGATGAGAAGAACGAGCATCTCACCACAGAGCGCATGGAGTTGGATCTCGGGGTGTACTCTGAGCTGTTCCTCCCCGGCTGGTACCGGAACGAGGTGAACGTCCAGTCTGAGGGCTGGGGTGTCTATCATATCACTGTCCCCCAAGTTGTCTCCCGGACCGGGGTGTTCCACAATGTCAGTGGTATTTTGAAGCGAAACCAGCTCATCTTCTATGATGCCGATGCCTTCCGCCCGCCCACGGGCAACGGATTCCTGCTCCCGGAGGAGATCATTTCCGGAAATAATTTTTACCGCGGTGAGAACGGCGAACCCGGCGCAGCCGCTGGAACGGTGAGCGAGGCCCGGACCCGGCTGGAAAGTCGGCCTGAGGACCAGCTATACCAGGGCTATGTCTCCTTGGACAAAGTCACCGATTACGCCGACTTTGTCCGATGGATCCAGACGCATGAGGATTTGTCTCCTCTCTGGTGCGCCGTGTATGCGGAGCATGAGGATGGAGAGTTTATCCGTGATATGATCGGCTTCAACTGGAAACGGGGCGGGATGTGCCAGGACTGGGACCGGGAGCGCTACCCCTATCTGTCTGTACTGGACAACAATGGGGATCTGTTGGACGTGGAGGATGTGGACCTGATGACCACCCACTTCACCAGTATGCTCTCCTATGTGGAGGACCACCCCGAATTTTCCAAGATGATGGGCCGGTCGCTGGGGAGCCTGCCCAGGCTCATCCGGGAGAGCGTGGAGCGGGACGGCCTGCGGCTGTATGGCTTCGTGACGGAGGGCCGCCGGGACGAGCTGCTGGCCCTGTGGGACGACCCCGCCGTGTCCTATATCTACACCACCCCGATGAACTGAAGAAAGAGAATCGCCGTAGCGGGTGTTCCGATTGGAGAGAATACCCCCTGCGGCGATTCCTTATTTTGTGCAGGATTATTAGACAAATCCTCGAAATTGTCCTTGGCATATTATAAAATTGGTGCTATACTTAGGATAAAATTTTACAGGCCTAAATGAGAAAATTTTTCGTATATTTTACATAAAAATGGCCGTAGGATGGCACAAAAGTTGTTTTATCTGAAGAAAGGGCCCTTCTCCGGAAGGCTGGGGTGAATGTCAGAGAAGGTATGCAGCTAGTAGACAGAAAAAAAGTGATCACCATGGTGAGACGGGCGCTCAATATCATGGACCGCCGGCTGGTGGACCATGGTATGAAGGTGGCCCTCATCCTCCATGATATGCTGATGACAGAGGGGCGGCTGGATCCGGAGACGATGCGGAAGCTCCGGCTGCTGACGCTGTTCCATGATATTGGTGCGTACCGCTCTGAGGACGTGGATAAGCTCCTGCAGTTTGAGACCAAGAATATCTGGGACCACGCCATTTACAGCTACCTGTTTTTAAGGGATTTTTTCCCGGAAAAGCTGGCGCGGATCGTCCTGTATCATCACACCAATTACAATGCCGACTGGGAGGATGATCCCGAGCTGCTGAGATACGGACAGATGCTGCACGTTGCGGATCGGATCTGTGTCTGGCATGACCGGAACCAGACGGAAAAGGAGCTGATGGCCACCCACCTGGAGCGGCTGCGCGGGACCACCTTTTCCCCGGAGTGCATCGATCTGTTCTGGGAGGCTGACCGGCTCCGCGGCACCTGGGACGCCCTGAATTCCGACGATCTGTTTGACCGCTTCCCCCAGCAGGAGGAGCTCCCTCAGGAGGAGGCGGAGTCCTACCTCCACATCCTGATCAATGCCATTGATTTCCGCAGCCGCACCACTGTGATCCATACGCGAAGCGTCATGGAGATCAGCCTGGAACTGGCCAAGCTCATGGGGATGCCGGAAAACACCCAGAGGAAAATTTATTACGGCGCTCTGATGCACGATCTGGGCAAGATCGGCACACCGGTCTCCATTTTGGAGAAGCCCGGCCGGCTGACCCCGGAGGAAATGGACATCATGCGCCAGCATGTGATCCTGAGCGGAGAAATCATTGCCGGCTGCACCGACGAGGAGACGATCCGCATCGCCCTGCGCCACCACGAGAAGCTCAACGGCCAGGGCTATCCCCTTGGCCTGACCGAGAAGGATCTGACCATGCCGGAACGGCTGGTGGCCGTGGCCGACGTTCTGAGTGCGCTGTGTATGGCCCGGAGCTATAAGGAGGCCTACTCCAAGGAGCGCACCATGGGGATCCTCCACGAGATGGCGGACTCCGGCCAGCTGGATCGGACCATCATCCAGGTGGCGGAGGAGAACTTTGACGATATTATTCAGAAGGCGACCATGCGGGTAGCGCCCATTCAGGACCAGTTCGACCGAATGCAGGTGGAATTCAAGGAGATCCGCCAGTACTGCATGACGCGGTCGCACATGATCGTCAAGAAATGAGCATAGACAGGGGTGAGGCCGCTCCGGCGGCCGTCCTTGCTGTCACTGACCAAGGCAAGCAGAATCGGCACAGCTCGATTCTTTCCATATATCTGCACCACCAGAACGGGTGCACTTTTGAAGCGATAAGGCTTGCGTAAAGAAAGAAAGGACTATGAATCATGAAGTATGAACTGACCAAGGATCTGGAGACCGGAAATTTTATCATTGACCATGAGCACAGAGAGCTGTTCAATGCAGTCAACGCCATGATGGACGCATGCGCCAAGGGCCAGGGCCGTTCCAGCATCGAGCCCACCATCAAGTTTCTGCTGAACTATGTGGACCGCCACTTTGCCCACGAGGAGGAGCTGCACCAGAAGAGCGGCTTTGAGAATCTGGCCGCCCACCAGCAGTTCCACCGCGGCTACACCGCCAAGCTCCGGGAGATTGCCGCCGGCATCCCCGCCGCCGGCCCCTCCGTTGCGGACCTGAACAAGCTGAATCAGCACATCGGCGTGCTGGTCTCTCACATCCGCACTGTGGATAAGAAGCTGGGCGCATACATCGCCGCCAAGCACTGATATCATACGAAATACCCCCCTGATGCGGTACCCGGTACCGCGTCAGGGGGGTTATTTTATGAACTCAGCCGGTGATGGTGGTTCCCTGCACCCGCTGGCGCAGGACATTCAGCAGCAGGGCGTGCTCCACCCCGCCGTCCAGGATGGAAACCTCGCCCACCCCGGCCTGGATGGCGTGGACGCAGCCCTGGACCTTGGGCACCATGCCCCCGGCGATCAGGCCGCTGGAGATCAGCTCCTCGGCCCGCTTCACATCCAGGCGGTCCACCGCGGTTTTCTCATTGTGGCTGTCGATGAGGACGCCGCCGATGTCGGTGAGGAACACCAGCTTCTCCGCACCCATGGCCTCGGCAATGGCCCGGGCGGCGTCGTCGGCGTTGCAGTTGAAGCCCTGGCCGTCCTCCCCCATGGCGATGGGAGAGACTACGGGCAGGAAGCCGGCATCCAGCAGCGTGTCCAGCACCTTGGGGTCCACCTTGGTGATCTCCCCCACCCGGCCTATGGCCTGGTCCTTGCACCGGGCGGTGATCAGCCCGCCGTCCTTGCCGGACAGGCCCACGGCGGACACCTCCAGCCCCTTCAGGGCGGAGACGATGGCCTTGTTGACCTGGGCGGACAGCACCATCTCGGCGGACTCCAGCACCGCGTCGTCGGTGACCCGGTATCCGTTCTCAAAGCGGGTGGGCACCTGGAGCCGGTCCAGCAGGGCGGTGATGTGCTTGCCGCCGCCGTGGACCAGGACCACCCGCATGCCCACCATGCGCAGGGCGGCCACATCCTGGAGCATGGTGTCCACGTTCTGGCCCTTGGCCAGGGCGGAGCCGCCGTACTTGACCACCACGGTCTTGCCCGCCTCCCGCTTGAGGATGGGCAGGAGGGAGAGGAGGCTGCGCACCTTCTCCATGCCGTCCAGACCGTGCTGGACGTCGTACTCCTGGAGGAAGGTGTGGACGTAGTCCACGTCGGAGGGGCAGTCGATATACTCGATCCCCCGCTTCTGCCGGGTCTCGGCGCCCTTTCCGGTGATGAGGATGACGGTGGCCTGGCGGCAGCCCAGGATGGCCTGGCGGATGGCCTCACCCCGGTTGGGCTCGATGGAGTACTGGCAGCCCTGTCCCTCCACATGGCCGGCGATCTCCCGGCAGATGGAGAGGGTATCCTCCTCGCCGGAGTCCTCCTCGGTGAGGATGACCAGATCGGAGTTCTGACCGGACACCTCGCCCAGATCCTTGCGCCGGTCCAGGGCCTTTTTGCCCGGGCAGCCAAAGACGGTGACGATCCGCCGGCCGGGGTACTCGGCCTTGACCGAGCGGAACAGGGTCTCGAAGCTCATGCGGTTGTGGGCGTAGTCCACAATGGCGGTGACCGTCTCGTCGGCGTTGGAGTAGACCTCCATGCGGCCGGGGACCCTGGCCTTCATCAGGCCCACATAGATGCACCGCTCGGGGATGTTCAGCCCCTGGCACACGGCGATGGCGGCCAGGGCGTTCTCCACGTTGAACAGGCCGGGCATGGTCAGCCGGAACTCCCGCAGGAAGCGGCGGCTCTTCACCCGGAAGAGGATGTCCCCGCCCTCCTTGCGGACCTGGCTGGCGTAGATGTCGGCCTGGGGGTCCTTTTGGGAGAAGGTGATGACCTGGGAGCCGGAGGCCTGGGCGGCGGCCAGCACCCGGTCGGCGTGGTCGCAGTCCAGATTGACGCAGCTGACCTGGGCCTGGGCGAAGATCTTCAGCTTGGAGGTGAAATAGTCCTCGAAATCGGGGTGCTCGATGGGAGAGATGTGGTCGGTGCCGATATTCAGGAAGCAGGCGGCGGCGAAGCGGGTCCCCAGGGTCCGGTGGTATTTCAGGGCCTGGCTGGATACCTCCATGGTGAGGTAGGGGATGCCGGCCTCCACGGCGTTGGCGAAGTGGCGCTGGAGGTCCAGGGGCTCCGGGGTGGTGAGATGGGATTCAAAGCGCTCCTTGCCGTCGTAGGTGTCGATGGAGGAGATCACGCCGCTCTCTCCCCGGTCCGTCTCGGCCAGGTACTCATCCAGAATGTATTTCAGATAGTAGGTGGTGGAGGACTTGCCCTTGGTGCCGGTGATGCCGATGACGTCCAGGGCGGCAGAGGGGTGGTTGTAGTACTTGTCCGCCACAGGGGCCAGCACCAGGCGCATGTCCGAGACCAGGATGCAGGGCAGGTCCACCTGGGGATAGGGTATCTCGGAGAGGTAGGCCACCGCCCCCTTCTCCTTGGCCTGGGCCAGGTAGTCCGCCTTGAAGTGGGCGCCCTTGCACAGGAACAGGGTGCCGGGGATCACATCCTGGGAATTGCAGGAGACAAGCTCCACAGTGCGGTCTATGGGCAGGGCGGGCAGCGGAGCGGCCAGCAGCTCACGATCTTCCAGCAGGGCGCAGTACTCGCCCAGGGGATACAGATTCAGCATCAGATACACCTCATAAAAGTAAAATCATTGGAAAAAGGAGCGCCGGGGCGCTCCTTTTATGGGTTAGATGTTGGTCAGGTGCTTGCCGCAGCGCACCACGGCCCGCTCGGCCAGCACCTCCATGGCGTCCACATAGTAGTTGGGCAGGTTGTGGTAGCACCGGAATACGGACAGCTCCGTGCAGGCCAGAATGGCGCAGTCGCAGCCGGCGGAGAGCAGGGCACGGTCGATCTGGGCAAATTTTTCCCGGCTGCCCCGTTCGCCGGCTTTGATCTCGTCGTAGATGATGGACATGACCAGCTTCTGGATCTCGGGCGGGGGGGCCACAGCCTCCAGACCGCAGGCGGCGCATTCCCGCTGGTAGAGCCCGGTCTGGATGGTGCCGTCGGTGGCCAGGATGCCGGGGCGGCGCATGCCGTTGGCGGCCAGGGCGCGGGCGGTCTCCCGGATCATGTGGATGATGGGAATGCCGATCTCCTTCTGGAGCTTGTCCGCAAAGTAGTGGGAGGTGTTGCAGGGGATGGCAATGGCGGTGCAGCCGCAGCTCTCCAGCAGCCTGGCGTCCTTGAGCAGCCGCTGATAGATGGGGCCGGTCTGACCGCTGAGGATGGCCTGGGTGCGGTCGGGCATCAGGGTGTCCGACAGGATCAGGGTGGGCAGGTGCTCCTGATCGCAGGAGGCGTCGGTGCGGTCCAGCACATACTGGTAAAACACCTGGGTGGCCTGGGGCCCCATGCCGCCCAGCACGCCCAGCTTCTGCTCCGGGGCGTCATGTTGGTTCATAGCAGTCATTCTGTCTCCTCCCACGGGCGTCAGTTTTCCGGACGCTTGTTGTGGCGGTTGAAGCGGACCATGTTGCCCACATGGGTTTTCCACACCCGCCAGATCCGGCCCAGGGTGTAGTCCTTCCGGTACTCCAGGGAGTGGGTGGCGGCCCCGGCGCGCAGCAGGGTCTTCATCTGCTGGTGGTAGGCTTTGGGCACAAAGTCGAAGGCCACCTTCTTGGGGACCATCCGCCACAGGGACTGATTTTCGGTGATGACCAGAGGGGAGTCCTTGTGCTCCAGCCGGTCCTCCACCAGGATTTTGGCAATGTTGTAGCCGGCGCCGGTGACATAGTAGTTGCTCCGGCCCTGGCGGCAGTTGATCTCAAAGAGCTTGTACTTGCCGTCCCGGCTGTCATACTTGATGTCGAAGTTGGAGAAGCCGGTGTAGTGCAGGCCCTCCAGCAGAGTTTTGATCTTCAGGGAGAGGGCCTCGTCGTGCTCGGTGATGATGACGGCGTGGTTGCCGATGCCGTGGGGGGAGTGCTCCTCCAGCAGGACGTGGCCCAGGCACATGAGCTTCACCCGGCCCTGCTCGTCGGAGTAGTTGGTCATCACCCGCATATAGGTGTCGTCCCCGGGGATGAACTCCTGCAAAATCATGTGGTCGGGGTAGCCCGCGGCGTACACCGCATCCAGGGCGTCCAGCAGCTCCTGGCGGTCCTGGCAGATGTAGACCTTTTTGATCCCCTCAAACTCGTGCTCCCAGTAGGCCACGCCGTCGGCGGGCTTGGCGATGCAGGGGAAGTCCCAGGGCAGCTCGAAGTCGTGGCCCATGGATTTGTCATAGATCACGGTGGCGGGGTGGTCGATGCCGTACTGGTCGCACAGGGCATAGAAATGCTCCTTGTTGATGAGCTTGTCCATCAGCTCCCCGGAGATGTAGGGGGCCAGGGCGTTTTTGGGCATTTTGTCCTTCAGATGGGCGGCCAGCTGCACATAGCTGTCCCCGCAGCCCAGCACGATCACCGTCTTATCGGAAAACTCCCGGCAGACCTCCTCCACGTTTTTCAGGAAGGTGTCCGGGTCCTCATTGCTGGGGCAGGTGCGGTAGTCGATGATGGAGCTGTATGCGCAGGGGAAGGTGTGGAATTTGCCGAAGGCCACACTTTTCACACCGTAGGCCTCATGGAAGGCCCGGGCCACGCTGTACACGTTGATATCGCCGCCGAAGAGCAGCGGCTGAAAGGTGAGATCATTCATAGTGTTGTAAGGACTCCCTTGATATTGTCAAAATTTTATGTCCGTAGGCGCGGCGGTCACCGGTACTCGATGACAAAGCCGCGGGCAAACATGGGATCTATCTCAAAGCTGGCAGTATCGCCGGCGGAGCACTTGATATCCGTGACGTCCACCACCGTCTCGATGGCGCCGATGTAGCCAATCACCCGGGTCCGCTGTCCGCCGATATAGACGCAGGCGTGGCGCTGCTTCTGCCAGCGGCGCATCATAGCCCAGAGGCCGGGGTCCCGGGGGCGCTCCACTCCGAAGCCGTTCTGATAGCCCACGGGGAGCACCGCCACCCGGGTGGGCTTTTTCAGCACGGCGGGCCGGTCGGCGCCCACGGTGTGGCCCTTGGGCAGCCAGCGCACCTCGGAGATATCCACCTCTCCGGAGCCCACCACGCTCAGGCCGTCATCGTCGGTCCGGCGGCAGCGGCCTAGCAGCACCGAACCGGCGCGCACCGCGTCCAGCCGGGTCAGATCCCGGTGCATCAGGGCGTAGGACCCGGCGGCGTGGACGATGCCGGTCTCGAACCCGGCGTCCTGGATGGCCTTGAGCACCTGCTGGAACTGGGCCATCTGGGTCTCGGTGTCGTCCCGCCGGGGGGCGGCGTGGATCTGGGTATAGATGCCCTCCAGGGCCACCTTGGGCAGAGAGCGGTAGGCCAGCAGGATCTTCTCCGGCTCGGTGACCAGGAAGCCGCCGAAGCCCATGCCGGTATCCACCTGGATGTGGGCCGCCGCCACGGTGGAGCGGTTCTCCGCCAGCGCGTTGAGGGCCATGCCGGTGTCCACCGAGGAGATGGTACACACCACGTTCAGGTCCACCAGCTGCTCCAGCTCCTCCCGGTCGGTGGTGGAGCGGAGCATCAGGATCTCCTCGTCCACAAAGCCGGCTCGGCGCAGGGCCTGGGCCTCGTTCACCTCGTTGACGGCGAAGCGGCTGATCCCCTCGCTACGCAGCAGCTCGGCCATCTGGGTGATCCCGGTGCCGCCGCCGTTCCCATTGAGGACGGCGTAGATGGCGGCGCTCCCTGAGCGCTCCTTGATGACCTTGATGTTATTTTTTACAGCTGCTTTTTTGACGATGAGTTTGCGCATGGCGGGGCCCCCTCTGTCTCTTTTTATGCGGTACAAGCCTTGTAGTTCAGTATACCCTCAGAATATCTTATTTTAGCACCAAAGCAGAAAAAAGGCAACGGCAAGAGGGGGGCTGGACGCCCGGATTTTCCGTTTCACACCCGGAAAGAGGATTTTCCACAGGGCGGTGGAAAAAAAGGACGCCCGGCGCAGAGCACCGGGCGTCCCCAATTTTTCTCCAACATTATATGTTCAGGCGGGCTGAGACGATGCGGGCGGCACAGCGGAGCAGTCCCCCTGGCCCTCAGCCGGCTCGGCGGTCAGGCTGAATAGAGTAAAGGAAATCGCCAGCATGACCACCGAGATCCCAATGCCCAGCAGCTTCCGCTTCAGTGGACGGCGGCGCATCAGGCCGATGACCAGAAGGATCAAAAAGGCCGCCAGGGAGTAGAGTGAGAGCATGAATAAAATGAAGCTGAATGTGTTTACCATAATTTTGATTCCTCCAGTTTTAAGTCGGTACCACTGTCCGAGACAGGTCAAATAGTATACAGTCAATCGACGGAATTTACCATTCTGTCCGGGTCTATTTTTGAAATAATATTGTATGAGCCTGTTGAAAATTTTTTGGAAAGCCAGAGCCTGAAGCCGGGGCAGAGAGAGCTCCGGGGGAGCGGGGGCCGCCTCGCATAGGCTCAAATGCCGCCGATTTCCCGTTTTGCAAGGGGTGAGAGGGAAGCGGGAGAAAGACTTTTTTGGTCATTTGAGCCGGAAAAAGACCAGTTTTTTTGGGGGGATGGGAAAATGTGCATGATTTTGTCGAGAAATGGTTGTCAACGGCCTGTAACTTTGTTATACTCTCAACCATCATAAATCGAGAGGAGAATATTTCCAATGAAAAACGCTGGCAAAATCACCAAAATCCTGGCCGTTGTCCTGATCGTACTGGGACTGATCCGTTCTTTCTCCGTCCTTTCAACCCTGTCCACCTACGGGGAACTGAAGGTGCTGGGCAACAACGTCTATCTGTCCGCCGTGATCTGTGACGTGCTGACCTCCGTGGGCAGCCTGGTGGTGGGCGTCATCAGCCTGCTGGCCATTCTGAAAAAGAAGTCCCTGCTTGCTGTTGGTGTGCTGGACATTGTGGCCTGTGTGGCTTTCTTTGCATCCTTCATGTTCTTCATGTTCTCTGCCAACGTCTCTGTCAGAAGCAACGCCACTACACTGATCTGCGCCCTCCCTGCACTGGTGGGTGTCAACATGATCCAGATGAACAAGGAGCTGAAGGCGCAGTCCAATGTCTGAGTCTGCTGTCTGCTGAATGGGATTGGCCCCTATCGGGGCGCCCCACGGTCATCGTCCGGTCTGGTCTGTGTGTGTGTCAGACCCTTGGGTACCTGGAGCAGGCAGGAGCTTGGATCTTCCCTGGCTGTTCCCATTCAGATTGTCGAAAAAGGCCGCCGAAAGGCGGCCTTTTTCATATGGTTTGGAAGGTTCTGCACCAATTCCGGAGGTTTGCCAAAGATCACTCCACACTCTTCATGGATTCCACCATATCCAGTTTTTTCAGCTTCTGGTGGGCGGACAGGTTGACCACCAGGGAGAAGAGGATGGTCAGGATGATGGCGTAGCCATAGCTGCTCAGGGACAGGTCCCGGCCGAACATCAGCAGGTCGATCTCCACCGTCAGCACCAGCCATCGGTGCAGCAGCTTCCCCATCAGCATACCCATGGCCACACCGAAGAAGGTGAGGATCACGTTTTCCCGGTAGACGTAGGCCGACAGCTCGCCGTCGTAGAAGCCCAGCACCTTCAGCGTGGCCAGCTCCCGCATCCGCTCGGTGATGTTGATGTTGGTCAGGTTGTAGAGGACGACGAAGGCCAGGGCGGCGGCGCACACGATAATGAGGACCACGGCGTAGTCCACACTCTCCAGGCTGGAGGTGAAGGTCTTTCGGGTGTCCACAATGCGGGACAGGGAGGTGACACCGTCCAGGGAGACCAGCTTTCGCTCCAGGGCGTCGGCCTCGCCGGAGTCGGTGGGGAAGTCGGCCAGGATCAGATTGTCCGCGCTTGCCGTCCCGAAGACGGTGCGATAGTAGTTTTCTGTCATGTAGATGTAGTGGTGGATGTAGTGCTCGGTGACGTCGGCCACACGGACCTCCACCCGCTTCTCCCCGTCCAGGGTGAGGGTGTCACCCGGGCCCACGTCCAGCAGGGAGGCCAGCTTCTCGGTGAGCACTACCCCGTCATCGGGCAGGACCACCGGGACATCGTCCTTGCGGTGGCGCAGGTTCACAAAGTCGGAGAGGGCCTCCTGGCCGGGGACCACACGGAGGAATCCGTCCACGGTGTAGGTGTCCGTCTCGGCGGTGACCATTTCGTGGCGGCAGGCCATCCAGGCTTCCACCAGCTCGCTGCGGTCCAGGACGTCGGCCACCTCCCGCATCTCGCCGGGGGTCACCTTGTCCACCAGGCCCACCTCGGCGGTGTAGGCGTAGATCTCGCTGTACTGCCGGTCCATCACATCGAAAATGGAGCCGCGCAGGCCGAAGGCGGTGACGATCAGGGCGGCACAGCCGCCGATGCCGATGACGGTCATCCAGAACCGCCGCTTATAGCGGAACAGATTCCGGGTGGTGATCTTGTGGTTGAAGGACAGCCGCTTCCAGAGGAAGGGCAGCCGCTCCAGCAGGACCCGCCGGCCCGCCCGGGGGGCCTTGGGCCGCATCAGCTGGGCGGGAACGGACGTCAGGGTGGAGAAGCAGGCGGCCAGAGCGGAGATGGTTACGGTTCCCACCGCCGCCAGCACGGCGATGATGGAGGTGACGGGCTCCAGGCCGTATTGGATCTCGCCCAGACTGTAAATGATGTTCCAGGCGTTGCAGATGATCCAGGGCAGCAGGGTCAGACCCACGGCCAGTCCAATCAGCGCACCGATGGCGCTGGCCAGGAAGCCGTAGCCCACATATTTGATGGCGATGGCCCCCTTGGAGTAGCCCAAAGCCTTCAGCCCGCCGATGGCCACCCGCTGCTCCTCCACCATGCGGGTCATGGTGGTCAGGCAGACCAGAGCGGCCACCAGGAAGAAAATCAGGGGGAAAACCCCGGCCAGATTGCCCATGCGGTCGGCGTCCATGGAGTAGCTCATGTAGCCCATATTGGTGTTCCGGTCCAGCAGGTACCATTCGCAGGCCTCAATGTCAGCCACATCCCGGCGGGCCTGCTCCAGCTTCTTGTGGGCGTCGGCAATCTCCTGCTGGGCCTCCTGCTTGCCGCTCTCGTACTCGGCCAGGCCGTCGGTGTACTCCGCCTCGCCGTCGTTGAGCTCCACCAGGGCGTCGTTCAGCTTGCGTCTGGCGTCGGAGGTCTCCGTTTTCAGGGTCTCCCTGGCGTCGGCCAGCTCCACCAGGCCGTCGTTGTACTTCTGCCAGCCGTCCTTCAGCTCCTGCTCGCCGTCCACCAGCTCCTGCTTGGCGTCGTCCAGCTCCTTTTTGGCGTCGCTCAGCTCCTGCTCGGCCTTGGCCAGCTCCTCTTTGGCCTCGTCCAGCTCTTTCTTGGCGTCATCCAGCTCCTTTTTGGCTTTCTCCAGCTCCTTCTGGGACTGGTTCAGCTGCTGCCAGGCGCCGGACAGCTCGCTGGCGCCCGAGTTGAGGGCGGCCTCGCCCTGGGCCAGCTCCTGGCGGCCCGCCTGGATGGCGTCGTGGCCGGCCAAAATGCCGGCAGAGGTTCCGGGGGCCTGTGCGTCGATCTGATCACGGATGCCACCCTGATTACTCTGGAGGGCCCCGATCAGCTGGTCATTGGTCATGCCCATACCACCGGCAAGTCCGCCCACAGTGGCGTTGAAGGCGTCCTCCTGCTGCTGGAGCTGCTGCCGGCCGGCCTCCAGCTGCTGGGCGCCGGCATCCAGGTCCGCGGAGCCCTGGTTGTACTGCCGCCAGCCCTCGTCCAGCTTCTTCTTGCCGTCCTCGTACTTCTTTAACCCTTCCTCATATTCTCTCAGGCCGTTGTCGTATTCGCCGCGGCCGTTGTTGTACTCCTCTAGGCCGTCGTAGTACTTGGCCAAGCCGTCATAGTATTCCTTCCAGCCGTCCTTCAGCTCCAGCTCCCCGGTCTGGAGATTTGCCAGAGCATCGGCCAGCTCCTGTTCCGCACTGCCGATCTCCTGACTGGCCTCCATCACCTTGTCGCTCAGCTCCTGCTGACCGTTCCGGTATTTTCTCCAGCCGCTGTCCAGCTCTCGGCGCCCGTCCTGGAGCTCAGCCCAGGCGTCGGTCAGCTTCTGATTGGCCTTGGTCTCCGCGTCGGCCAGCTCCTGCTCCGCGTCAGCGATCTTCTGGTTGGCCTCGTCCACCACCTCTTCCCCGCGGAGCTTGGCCCGCTGGTCGGCAAAGGACTTCAGATCATCCTTGAACCGGTCCATGCGGTCCTTGTAGCGGCTGCTGTAACACAGCAGCTCCTGGGTGCCCTCCACCTGGAGGTAGAAATCGGTGTAGCAGTCCATGGCAAAGGCCCCGATGGGCAGCACAACAAAGGCGGCCACCTGGCCGGTGCCCAGGGAAGAGGAGCCCCGCTCGATCCCCACATAGAGGGGAGAATTGGCGGTGCCCACGATGGTGTAGCTGTCATATTTGAGGGCGCCCTCAAACATCCCCGTTCCGGTGTCCAGGGTCAGAGTGTCCCCGATGGCCAGGCCGGTATCATGCAGGAGCCTGGGCTCCACCAGGCATTCCTGGTCATTTTCCGGCATCCGGCCCTCCACCAGCTTGGGGAGATTGAGTCCGGTGTCACCGGTATAGGACAGCACCTTGAGGATGTAGTCGTTTTCTGTCTGGTGGTAGGCAGCGTCCACCGTGTAGGCCCGCTCCAGGGTCTCCACCCCGTCCTGGGCGGCCAGGGCCTCAGCGTCCTGCTCAGTCAGACCCAGAGTGGAGGCCACCCGCAGATCCATCAGCTTCTGCTGATCGAAATACAGGTCGGCTGACTGTTTCATATCCGGAGCGGTGGCCCGCAGACCAGCCAGAAAGCAGACGGCCAGTGCGGAGAGTACCATCAGGGAAATGAAGCGGCTCCGGGTATTTTTGATTTCGCGAAAGGCGTCGGTCAAAAGCCGGTTCGGGGCTTTCCGCCTGGTTTTTGCCATGGTGGTCCCTCTTTTCTCAGTACAAATTGGAATATCTATCTTCTATTATACAAAATATCATTGACTGCCGGGTCGTGGAGCGGCTGTTACCACTCGATCTCCTCCACCGGCGTGGGCCGCTGGTTTCGCTCGATGGAATCCACCCGGCCGTTCTTCACATGGATGACCTTGTCGGCCATGGGGGCAATGGCGGTGTTGTGGGTGATGACCACCACGGTCATGCCGTGCTGGCGGCAGGTGTCCTGGAGCAGCTTCAGGATGGATTTGCCGGTGATGTAGTCCAGGGCGCCGGTGGGCTCGTCGCACAGCAGCAGCTTGGGGTTTTTGGCCAGGGCCCGGGCGATGGCCACCCGCTGCTGCTCGCCGCCGGACAGCTGGGCGGGGAAGTTTCCAAGCCGCTCCCCCAGGCCCACATGGCGCAGCACGTCCCCGGCGTCCAGGGGCTCCTTGCAGATCTGGGCGGCCAGCTCCACGTTCTCCAGGGCGGTCAGGTTCTGCACCAGGTTGTAGAACTGGAACACAAAGCCGATGTCGTAGCGGCGGTAGGTGGTGAGCTGACGGCTGTTGTACTCGCTGACCAGCCTGCCGTCCACCGAGATGGTGCCCTCGTCACAGGCGTCCATGCCGCCCAGGATGTTCAGCACCGTGGTTTTGCCCGCACCGGACGGGCCCACAATGATGACAAATTCCCCTTTGTCGATATCAAATGTGATGTGGTCGGCAGCGGTGATGGTGACTTCACCCATCCGGTAGCGCTTGACCACGTCCTTGAGTGAGATATATGCCATAACGGGCCCTCCTGTGGACGGACTGTTCTTTAACAAACATCCGTTGATTATTCTATCATTTTATATTATAGTTAGATCGACCTGGGATACAAGAGTCAAAAAGAGGATGTTTCGTCTGTAATGCAACACTCAGTGTGTTAGTGTCGGATATCGTGTGAAGAAAATGTAAATTTTTGAAGGAGACTTAGGTTTTGGTACAACATGAGCAGGATCGCCGGGTGCGGCGCACCCGCAGACAGCTCCAGCAGGCGCTGGTGACGCTGATGCGGGAAAAGGAGCTTCGGGAGATCACGGTCCGGGAGCTGACTGAGCTGGCTGATGTGAACAGAGGGACCTTTTACGCCCACTACAAGGACCTGGAGGACATGCTGGAGCAGGTGGAGCACGAGCTGTTCCAGCAGCTGTCCCAGGTGCTGGAGGCCCACACCCCTGAGGAGATGCAGGGCAATCTCTCCCCCATCCTCAGAGATGTATTTTCATTTGTGTGGGAGAACCGGGAGCTGTGCCTGACCATGATCGGCCATCAGCAGGGAGAGCCCTTTTTCCAGGAGCTGCGCCGGCTGATCTATGGGAAATATCTCAGAGAGTGGAACGGGCTGTACGATCTGGGCAGCGCGGGCCGGACCAGACCCAACTACTGCCTGGAGTTTGTGGTATCAGGGGCGCTGGGCCTGGTGCGGGCCTGGGTGGAGGGAGATATGGCTGAGGGCCCCGAGGAAATGGCGGGCCTGGCCGAGCAGCTGATCGTCAATGGACTGCCAGCCAGAAAAGACCCTAATTGGAAGGAAAAGGGGCCTTTTTGGACCTGATCGGAAGCCTTTGTCCATTTTGGTTAAAATATGACATTTTTTTAAGGAAGGTTTGGGGAAATAAACCGATAAAATGTGTTGTGTATCGGACCGGGATTCGGTACAATGGAAGTAAACTGATTCTGAAGAAAAAGGATGGGAAGAATATGAAGCTGTTGGAGCAGCGCATTCTCCGAGACGGCAAGGTCAAGGGGACCGATATTTTGAAAGTGGACAGCTTCCTGAACCACCAGATGGACGTGAAGCTCTTCGCCGAGATCGGCAAGGAGTTCAAACGCCTTTTTGCGGACTGCGACGTGAACAAGATTCTGACGATTGAGGCCTCCGGCATCGGCATCGCATGTATCACGGCGCAGTTTTTTGATTGTCCGGTGATCTTTGCCAAGAAGAGCCAGACCAAAAACATTGCTGGTGATGTCTATACATCCAAGGTGACCTCCTTTACCCACGGCCGGGTGTACGACATCATGGTGGCCAAGGAGTTCCTGGGTCCCAGCGACAAGGTGCTGGTCATTGACGACTTCCTGGCCAACGGCGCGGCCCTGGAGGGCCTGTTCGATGTGATCGATCAGGCGGGCGCCCAGCTGGTGGGCGCCGGCATCTGTGTGGAGAAGGCCTTCCAGCCCGGCGGCGACATGCTGCGCAAAAAGGGCTACCGCATCGAGTCCCTGGCCCGCGTCCAGTCCATGGACGAGGAGCACGGGGTGAAATTTGTGGATTAAAGCCGCAATGCGGTTTTAATATATTGTAGTGATCCATCTACATATGAGGAGGACAACAATCAAAATGAAAAAGTTTCTTGCAATGATCCTGGCCGGCGTCATGGCCCTGTCTCTGGCCGCCTGCGGCCCCAAGGATGCTCCTGAGGGCTCCGCCAGCAGCAATCCCCCTGCCGGCTCCACCCCTGTGGCTGACGACGACTTCAAGGTCGGCGCCATCTATATCACCAGCCAGTCCGACGTGGCCGGCTACACCTTCCAGCACCACACCGGCATCACCACTGCCATGAAGAACCTGGGTCTGGACGTGGACAAGCAGCTGCTGGTCGTGGACAATGTCAAGGATGACGACGACACCGCCATTGCCAACGCCATCGACACCCTGGCCGGCCAGGGCGCCGACATCATCTTCGGCATCTCCTTCGGCTACATCGACGCCATGGCCGACAAGGCTGAGGAGTATCCCGAGATCATCTTCTCCCACGGCACCGGCTTCAAGGCCAACGACACCAACTTCAACAACTACTTCGGCCGCATCTATCAGGCCCGCTACCTGACCGGCGTGGCCGCCGGGCTCAAGAGCCTGGAGATGGGCAACAACTACATCGGCTATGTGGCCGCCTGGAACACCGAGTACGCCGAGACCTGCTCCGGCATCAACGCCTTCACTCTGGGCGCCCAGTCCGCCAACCCCGACGCCGTTGTTCACGTCAACAAGATCTCTACCTGGGGCGATGAGAACCTGGAGCGCCAGGCTGCCCAGGCCCTGGTGGACACCTACAACGTGGGCGTCATCGCTCAGCACTGCGACTCCGCTCAGCCCCAGCTGGTTGCCGCCGAGAACAACATCTTCGGCTGCGGCTACAACTCCGATATGACCGAGCAGGCCCCCAACAACCACCTGACCGCCGCCATCTGGCACTGGGACGTCTACTATCAGACCGCCATCCAGGCCGCTATGGACTGCGCCGGCGACGCCTCCAAGTTCGTGGAGAAGATGGGCGGCAACGCCTACTACGCCGGTCTGGCTGAGAACTTCGTGGACGCCTCTCCCCTGAACACCATCGTGGCCGCCCCCAACACTGAGGAGATCATGGACGCTGTCCGTGAGCTGATCGTCTCCGGTGACTGGGACGTGTTCTCCGGCGTGAAGCTGTCCTACAAGGTGGGCGACGACGGTAAGGTCGAGATCATCAAGACCGACGCCGACCTGAAGGACAACCAGGGCAACGTCATCGTGGCTGCCGGCGAGGGCTCCGTGGAGGACGGCGTCATCAAGGGCTCCATGAACTACAACGTTGAGGGTGTGGACGCCCCTCAGGCCTAAATCCGTCCCAAATCGAATGACCCGCATCCCGGGCCGGCCGGAACTTCCGACCGGCCCGGATTTTATTTCCAGGGCGGCATATTTTTGACGAAACTTGCAATTTTTTGTGCGGAAACCCTGGAACTATGCTATACTGTTTTTATTCCCTGCTCTATGGACCGGAGGGCGCTCCGAGCCGCAGAGGAAGAAATAATATGGAACACCAGGCTTGGGGACAGGCCTGGCTCTTGTCATTTTTATATGTGTGAAAAGGAGGTACTGCCATGGCAGTGCAGTATGCCATTGAAATGAAGGGCATTACCAAGACCTTTGGCAGCGTAGTGGCCAACCACGGGGTGGATCTCAACGTGAAGCCCGGCGAGATCCTGGCGCTGCTTGGAGAGAATGGTTCGGGCAAGACTACCCTGATGAACATGCTCTCCGGCATTTACCGCCCGGACAGCGGCTCCATCCGGATCAACGGTCAGGATGTGACCATCAGCTCCCCCGAGGACGCCAAGCGCCTGGGCATCGGCATGGTCCACCAGCACTTCAAGCTGGTGGATGTGTTCTCTGCCGCCGATAACATCTGGCTGGGCGCCGAGCATGTGGGCGCTGTGCTGAAGAAGGACCGGTACAATATAATCCGGGATATGGCCCAGAAGTTCGGGTTTGACATCGACCCCCGGAAAAAGGTCTACAACATGTCCGTCTCGGAGAAGCAGACCCTGGAGATCATCAAAGTCCTCTACTACGGCGCCAAGGTCATCATCCTGGACGAGCCCACCGCCGTGCTCACCGTCCAGGAGATCAACAAGCTCTTCGGCGTCCTGCGCCGCATGAAGGCGGACGGCCACTCCATCATCATCATCACCCACAAGCTCAACGAGGTCATGGACATCTCCGACCGGGTGGCCATCCTGCGCAAGGGCGAGTACATCGGCACCGTGGACACCAAGGACACCAACGAGCAGCAGCTCACCGAGTTCATGGTGGGCCGCAAGGTGGACCTGAACATCGACCGCCCCGTGGTGGAAAAGACCAAGCCCCTGCTGGAGATCCGGGACCTGACCATCAAGAGCGACGAGGGCTCCACCGCCATCGACCATGTGAACTTCTACATCCGCGGCGGCGAGATCCTGGGCGTGGCCGGCATTGCGGGCTGCGGCCAGAAGGAGCTGTGCGAGGCCATCGCCGGTCTGCGCCCCATCGAGAGCGGCATGATGATCCACAAGGGGGACAATATTGTGGGCCTGAGCCCCAAGGCCATCCTCCAGAAGGGCATCTCCATGTCCTTCATCCCCGAGGACCGGCTGGGCATGGGCCTGGCCCCCTCCATGTCCATCACGGACAATATGATCCTGAAGAACTACTCCGAGGCCAAGGGCGTCCTGGTGGACCGCAAGGCGGGCCGGGCGGACGCCGAGCAGGTGATCCGGGAGCTGGAGGTGGTCACCCCCTCCACCGAGACCCCGGTGCGCCGGCTCTCCGGCGGCAACGTGCAGAAGGTGCTGCTGGGCCGGGAGATCAAGGCCGGACCCAACGTACTGGTCACCGCCTACCCCGTCCGCGGCCTGGACATCAACTCCTCTTATGCCATCTACAACATCCTCAACCAGCAGAAGCAGGACGGCGTGGGCATCCTCTTTGTGGGCGAGGACCTGGACGTGATGATGGCCCTGTGCGACAAGATCATGGTCCTGTGCCACGGCAGGGTCATGGGCGTGGTCCACGCCCACAAGACCACCAAGGAGGAGCTGGGCCTGATGATGACCGGCGCCCTGGACCTGACCAACAAGTATGAGGACAAGCCCGCCGGAATCGCCAAGGACAGCCAGATCAAGGAGGTAACGGAATGAAACGCCAAGAGCCCCTGTTCCGCATCGTCAAGCGGGATACCGCCCGCCCCGGCCAGCAGATCCTGGCCTATGTGGCCGCTGTGGCCATCGCCCTGGTCATCGGCGCACTGATGCTCCTGTCCCTGGGAGTGGACCCCCTGGACTTCTACAAGCGGATCATCACCCTGGGGATCCCGGACAGCAAGTTCCCCGCCCGCATTGTGGAGAACTTCATCAAGCTGTTCGTCCCTCTGCTCCTCACCTCCCTGGCCCTGGCCCTGGCCTTTAAGATGCGCTTTTGGAACATCGGCGGCGAGGGACAGTTCATCATGGGGGCCATCCTGGCCAGCGTGGCCGCCCTCAAGCTGGGCGGGACCCTGCCCAAGCCCCTGATGATCCTGGTCATGGCCCTGTGCGGCATGGTGGGCGGCGGCCTGTACGGTGTATTCGTGGCCGCGCTGAAGGTGCGCTTCAACACCAACGAGACTTTGCTCACCCTGATGCTCAACTATGTGGCCCTCTACCTCCTGCGCTTCTTCGGTGAGACCGCCGGTGAGTGGAACTTTTTCCTGGACCCCGCCTCTCCCAGACCCAAGTTCATCAAGTTCCCCGAGAACGCCAGAATGATCACCTTCGACCTGGGGGGCTTTCAGCTGAACCTGTCCCTGATCATCGCCATTGCCCTGTGTGTGCTGATCTTCGTCTACCTGAAGTACACCAAGCAGGGCTATGAGGTGGCCGTGGTGGGTGACAGCCCCAACACCGCCCGCTACGCCGGCATGAAGGTCAGCCGCATTGTGGTGCGGACCATCTTCATGTCCGCCGCCCTCATCGGCCTGGCCGGAGCCTTCTCCGTGTCCTCCGCCGGCATCCTCAGCGCCTCTGTGACCAACAATGTGGGCTGGACCGGCATCGTGGTGGCCTGGCTGGCCAAGCTGAACACCGTGGGCATCGTGGTGTCCTCCCTGCTCATCACCGTCCTCCAGTTCGGCTGCCAGAACGCCAGCACCACCTTTGCCTCCATCGACGCCAACTTTGCCGATCTGATCCAGGGCATTATCCTCTTCGCCGTGCTGGCCGCCGATTTCTTCACCCGGTTCCAGGTTGTGCGGACCAAGTCTACCAAGGAGGTGTCGAAATGAACAATTCCATCGACGTGCTGACCCTCTTCCTCTTCAACATCATCCTGGTCAACATCCCCCTGCTCTACGGCACGGTGGGCGAGATCGTCATTGAGAAGGCGGGCAGTCTGAACCTGGGCGTGGAGGGCACCATGGCCGTGGGCGCCATCTTCGGCTACCTGGCCGGCTGCGCCGCCAACAGCCTGGTGGTGGGCCTGCTGGTGGCCTTCCTGGCCGCCGGCCTGTGCGGCCTGCTCTTCGCCGTGCTCACCGTGTCCTTCCAGGCCAACCAGAACGTCACCGGTATCACCATCACCACCTTCGGCCTGGGCCTGTACTTCTTTGTGGGCAAGGGCATGGGTGACAACTGGCCCGCCATGGTGGAGCACTCCGCCCTGGTGGAGGGCTTCGCCCCCCTGAATATCCCCGGCCTGAGCTCCATCCCCGTGCTGGGCAAGGCCCTGTTCTCCCACAACATCCTGGTCTATCTGGGCATCGCCATCGCCGTGGCTGTGTGGTGGTATCTGTCCTGCACCATGACCGGCCTGAAGCTGCGCTCCGTGGGTGAGAACCCCGGCGCGGCCGACTCCGTGGGTGTCAACATCACCCGCTACAAGTACATTCACCTGGTGCTGGGCTCCGGCATCATGGGCCTGGGCGGCTTCTACATGGCCCTGAACATGAGCGGCTCCTTTGAGGGCTCCAACTGCTGGATCAACGGCTACGGCTGGATCGCGGTGGCCCTGGTTATCTTCGCCAACTGGAACCCGGTGATGGCCATTCTGGGTACGCTGGTCTTTGGCTTCTTCAACACCCTGCAGATCTACGCCGGTGCCCTGGCCGGGGCCTTCCCCAACGCCCTGAGCTGGCTGAACGCCGTGCCCCCGCACCTGTTTAAGGCGCTGCCCTTCCTCATTACAGCCATCGTGCTGATCGTCTCCTCCATCCGGGCCAAGGAGGGCAGCGGACAGCCCGCCGCTCTGGGCCTGAACTACTTCCGCGAGGAGCGGTAAGCGACAGCACCCCCCTGTTTCCCCAAAAGAATACAATGAAAAACCAGGCGGACCGTAAATCGGTCCGCCTGGTTTGTTTATAGGGGAAACTCGGTCTTTTAAACCTTGCTGATGGCCCACAGATTGACGATGACCTGGGCGACCTCGGCACGGGTGACGATGCCGTTGGGGGCCAGAGTGCCGCTGCCGCGGCCGGCGATCAGCTTGGCGCCTACGGCCCACTGCATGGCCTCAGAGGCCCAATCGGCCACCTGATCCACGTCCTGGAAGGAGGACAGATCCCCGCGCTGGCTGGCGTCGATGCCCTGCTTCTGGGCGTACTGATAGAGGATCACGGCCATCTGCTGACGGGTCAGCAGGGTTTCGGGGGCCATGTGGTCGGGGGATGTGCCGGACATCAGGCCCTGCTGGCGGGCCCAATTGATGGCGCCGGCGTACCAGGCGTCAGCGGGCACATCGGCCAGAGCGGCGTCAGGCTCCACGGCGGGCTTGCCGGCCTGGTTGTACAGGATCTGAGCCAGCTCGGCCCGGCGCATCTGGGCTCCGGGGGCAAACTGGGTGGCGGACACACCGGACATGACGTTCTTGCGATAGACGCTGTCCACCGCCTTGAAGTACCAGTCGCTCTGCTGCACATCCTGGAAGGGGAGACCCTGCTCCACCACATTGGGATCGGGCTCGCCGAACAGATCGGCCAGAATCTGAGCGGGGGTCATCTTGGCGTAGCCGTCGGGGTCGGTGAGGGTCTTGGTCAGATCCCAGCTGAACCGGCCGGCGACGTCGCCCCGCACGGTGGTGTAGTCGGCATAGTCCTTGCACACGGCGTTGTAGCGCTCGCTCCAGGCGGGATAGTACTTGCTCATGTAGTAGTTGGCCAGGCGGTAGGCCTCGCAGTTCTGGCTGGCGCCTACGCCGCTGATCTGCACGCCGCCGCCGGGGGCGCCGACCTTACTGTCGGAGGGGGTGGAGTGGAGGATGACCAGGCTGCCGTCAGAGCAGGCGCCCAGGCAGATCCAGACGTGGCCGTTCATGCTGAACACATCGCCCACACGGAAGCTGGAGTGATCAAAGGTCCGGTGGCCCTCCTCGTCGTTGACGGGGGTGCCGTAGTCGATGGTGCCCCACTTCATGGTATCCGCAAAGCGCTGGGCCATCTTGGTGGAACTGCCCACATAGCCCTCGCCGCCGCTGACGGTGTTCATCATGTTGTAGGTGGCCCAGGCCACATAGGCGGAGCAGTCAATACCGGCATAGTAGTACTGGTTCCAGCCCTGGTGGGGGTAGTAGCTGGCGCTGGGATCGTCGCTGTACTTATAGGTATAGCTGGCGTCGTGGCTCTGGAAGAAGTCCAGCCAGGACTGAGCCAGGCCGATGGTGGTGGACTGGGGAGAGGAGGCCTCGTCCTGCCAGTCCCAGGTGCCGCCAAAGACGTACAGGGCCTGGCCCACAGGCTCCATGGCGGTGGCCAGGAAGTTTTTCAGGGTCTTTTGGCCGGGTACACCCTTCACAGGGGCGGAGTACTCCTTTGCCACAAAGGCCAGATAGATGCGGTCGATCTGCCCGTCCTTGTTCAGGAACACCCGGACAGTGTCGCCCATCTTCACATCGGCCAGGGCGGCGTTCTCCACCTGGGCCCCGCCGGCCTTGGTGGTGATGCGGCGGACGGTGACATTCTCAGCCAGAGGATAGTCCTTGCCCGCTACGCCAAGGGAGGTCTTGGAGACGGCGGTGACCGGGCCGGCCTGATCGCCGTTTTTCAGGGTCAGATCGACTACCTTGCCGTCCTGGAGGGTGATGTCATAGATATAGCCCTCCTGGAGCTTGTTCTGGAGGGTAAAAGCGTCGTCGCTTGCTACGAGAAAGTGCTCAACCTTATCGTTGAGGCTGAATTTATGCTGGAAATTGGGTTTCTCATCCTTGGTGACGGTGCCGTAGTTCTCGACACCCAGGTACACGGCCTCCTGCACGGCGTCAGCGGCGCTGACAGGCAGGATGAAGGACGCCATAATGGCGAGGGCCAGGAAAAGCGCACAAGTCTTTTTTCTCATAGATTACATCTCCTCTTCATAGTCAGATGGATCAGGGTTATTGCCATCGCTTTATGATATGGTGTACACCTCCTTATTGCTTGTTCCGGTGGTCATGGCACATATTGAACCAGGCCGGAAAGAACGCAATTTAAAAAACCCAGCAAAACAAGAACCCAAGGGGGATTCTTTTATTTTACTGGGCTTTGTGACGCTGCTATGCGAAGAAGCTACATACAATTATGAAAGAAGATTTAATGATGGACCAAGTGTACACAGATTGAATGAGAAAGTCAAGGGATTGGGAAAAATATTGTGCATATTGACGAAGATGGTTATTTTTCCCGGGAAAAGGGCCCGGTCAGATTGAAGTTATGGGCCATGGGTCCGCTGCCCGCCCCCAGATCCAGCATGGCACCAAGGGCCCCGGAGATGTACTCCTTGGCCAGGCCGATGGATTCAGTCAGATCAAAGCCCTTGGCCAGGTTGGCGGCGATGGCGCTGGACAGGGTGCAGCCGGTGCCGTGGGTGTTGGGGTTATTGATCCGCTTGCCCCGGAACCAGGTGGCCGTACCGTCGGCGTAGAGCAGGTCGTTGGCGTCGTTCAGGCTGTGCCCCCCCTTGCACAGGACGGCGCAGCCGTAGGACTCCCAGATGGTCTTGGCGGCGGCCGCCATGTCGTCGGCGGAGCGGATGGCCAGACCGGACAGCACCTCGGCCTCGGGGATATTGGGGGTGATGACGGCGGCCAGGGGCAGCAGCTCCCCCTTCAGGGTGGTTACCGCGTCCTCGTCAATGAGCCGGGCCCCGCTGGTGGCCACCATTACAGGGTCCACCACGATGTGCTCCGCCCGGTAGAAGCGAAGCCGCTCCCCGATGGTCTCGATCAGGGGGGCGGAGGCCACCATGCCGATCTTCACCGCGTCGGGGCGGATGTCGGTAAAGACGCAGTCGATCTGTTCCTTCAAAAATTCGGGGGTCACTTCCATGATCCCGGTCACGCCGGTGGTGTTCTGGGCAGTCAGAGCAGTGATGGCGCTCATGGCGAATACGCCGTTCATGGTCATCGTTTTCAGATCTGCCTGGATGCCGGCGCCTCCGCTGGAGTCACTTCCAGCGATTGTCAATGCAGTTCTCATTTGATCATCCTCCTTGAGATGGTGCACAGCTTTTGTTAGGCGACCGAAGGTGGTGCCCCCAATCGGCCGCCGGCGGAGCCTTATTGCTCCACCAGGGAGCGGGAAATCTCCCGCAGGGTTTGGGCCGCAGCGGTGATGTCCGGGGCGGCAAAGAGAGCAGATACCACGGCCAGGCCGAACATCCCGCCCCCGGCCAGCTCCCGGGCATTTTCCCGGGAAATCCCGCCGATGGCCACCGCGGGGATCTCCACGCAGCCGCAGATCATCCGCAGCTGCTGGGTGGTGATCCGCAGGGCCCCCGGCTTGGTGGGCGAGGGGAACACGGCCCCCACGCCCAGGTAGTCGGCCCCGGCCGCCTGGGCGGCACGGGCCTGGTCCACCGTCTTGGCGGTGGCCCCAATGATGAAGTCTGGGCCGGCCGCGGCCCGGATCCGGGAGACTGCGTCGTCCTCCTGGCCCACATGGACGCCGTCCGCCCCCAGCTCCAGGGCCAGCTCCCAGTCGTCGTTGATGATGAGCGGGACCTGATACCGGCGGCACAGGTCCTGGATGACCCGGGCCTCCCGGAGCAGGGCCTCCCGCTCCAGCTCCTTTTCCCGCAGCTGGACACAGGTGACGCCGCCCCGGAGGGCGCACTCCACCTGCTGGGACAGGCTCTGGCGGCCCGTCCAGGTCCGGTCGGTGACCGCGTACAGAAGCAGCTGCTTTCGGTCAAATTTCATGGGAATCCCCCGCTTTCTCAAAGGCTTCAAGGTAGGCGGCCGGGTCCTGGCAGACCATGGGCCCGCTCATGGCGCAGCCCCCCGCCGCCCCGGCGGCCAGCACCGACGGGAAGTTGTCCGGTCCGATGCCGCCGATGGCGTACACCGGGATGGTGACCACGCCGCAGACCGCCTGCAAAAAGTCCAGACCCCGGCCGGGCAGGCCCTTTTTGCAATCGGTGTCAAAGACGTGGCCGGCGGTGATATAGGTGCAGCCCAGGGCCTGGGCCTCCCGGGCGTCCTCCACGCTGTGGCAGGAGGCGCCCAGGACGGAAAACCGGCTTTTTTCCTCCGCTGTCATGGCCCACAGGCGGGGCAGCGGCAGGTGGATGGCCCGGGCGTCCAGCCGGAGGGCGGTTTCCACAAAGCTGTGGAGGATGCAGGGGACCTGATATCGGCCGCACAGCTCCAGCACGGACCGGGCCAGGGTCTCATACGCCCCCGGGCTCAGATCCTTCTCCCGCAGAACGATCCCGGCCGGGCGGGCCTGACAGATCCGCTCCAGACGGACCAGAAAATCCTCCCGGCACAGGGCGCGGTTGGTGACACACAGCAGCTCAGACATAGAGGTAGTCATTCAGGACGGGCTGAAGTCCCTCGGCGGAGATGTCTTGGTACATGGTCTGGAAGCTGCGGGCGTCCTCGATCTCAAACTGCTCGTCCCCCTCCGGCTCGCCGTTCTCCTGGCCGGTGTACTTGCTCTCGTGGTCCCCGATGCCGGTGGACACGCCCGCAGACACCTTGGTGGCGGCGATCTTCACGATGCCGTCCCGGAAATGGGCGCTCTCCCGGGAGGAGACGGTGATCCCGGCGAAGGGCAGGAAGATCCGATAGGCGCAGATGATCTGACACAGCTGGGTCTCGTGGACGTCCAGGGGGTTGATCTTGTCGTTGTTGATGATGGGGCGCAGACGGGGGCAGGACAGGGAGATCTCCGCCTGGGGGTACTTGCGCTGGAGGTAGTAGGCGTGCAGTCCGGTGGCCAGGGCGTCCTTCCGGAAGTCGGACAGGCCCAGCAGGGCGGAGAAGGCCACCCCCCGCATGCCGCCCATCAGGGCCCGCTCCTGGGCCTCGAAGCGGTAGGGCCACACCCGCTTGTGGCCCATGAGGTGGAGGGTCTCATACTTGACCGTGTCGTAGGTCTCCTGGAATACGGTGACGTAGTCGGCACCGCACTGGTGGAGGTAGCGGTACTCATCGGTGTTGACGGGGTAGATCTCCAGGCCCACGTTTTTGAAGTACTTCCGGGCCAGCTTGCAGGCCTCGCCGATGTACTCCACGCTGCTCATTCCCCGGCTCTCGCCGGTGAGCATCAGGATCTCCTCCATGCCCGAGTCGGCGATGACCTTCATCTCGTGCTCGATCTGCTCCATGTTCAGCTTCATGCGCTTGATGTGGTTGTAGCAGTTGAAGCCGCAGTAGACACAGTAGTTTTCACAGTAGTTGGCGATATACAGGGGGGTAAAGAGGTAGACCGTGTTGCCAAAGTGCTTCCGGGTCTCCATCCGGGCCTTCTGGGCCATCTGCTCCAGGAAGGGCTGGGCGGCGGGGGAGAGGAGAGCCTTGAAGTCCTCCACGGAGCAGTGCTCATGCTGGAGGGCGGCGGCCACGTCCTGGGCGGTGTAGGCGTCGGGATCGTAGGCGTTCATCTGGCCCATGACCTTGTCCATGACGTCGGAGCTGATCTGCTCCATGCCGGGCATGTAGGCCATGTGGTCGGTGCGGGCGGAGGAGTCGGTCTCCAGGCGGTGCTTTTTTGCCAGCGCCTCGGGGGAGAGAAATTCAGAGTCGATCAGAAACTGGTTTTCCATCTGTCTGCCCCCTCAGTCCCGCAGGAAGCCGGTGAGGGGATCGGAGGCGTCTGCGCCCCGGACCAGCACCCGGCCCAGACCGGAGAGATAAGCCTTTCGGCCGGCCTCGATGGCCTGGCGGAAGGCCTGGGCCATCAGGGGCAGGTCCCCGGCTGTGGCCAGGGCGGTGTTGGCCATGATGGCCGCCGCGCCCATCTCCATGGCCTCGCAGGCCTGGGAAGGACGGCCGATCCCGGCGTCCACAATAATGGGCAGGTCGATCTCGTGAATGAGGATCTGGATGAAGTCCCGGGTGGCCAGGCCCTTGTTGGAGCCGATGGGGGCGGCCAGGGGCATGACGGCGGCGGCGCCGGCGCTGACCAGGTCCCGGGCCGTGTTCAGGTCGGGGTACATGTAGGGCATGACCACAAAGCCCTCCTTGGCCAGGATCTCGGTGGCCTTGATGGTCTCGGCGTTGTCGGGCAGGAGATACTTGGTGTCCCGCATGATCTCGATTTTTACAAAGTCGCCGCAGCCCAGCTCCCGGGCCAGACGGGCGATGCGGACGGCCTCCTCGGCGTTTCGGGCTCCGGAGGTGTTGGGCAGAAGGGTGACATTTTTGGGGATGTAGTCCAAAATGTTCTCCTGCTCCTTGGTGTTGGCCCGGCGGACGGCCAGGGTGATGATCTCTGCCCCGGCGTCCCGGACAGCGGCCTCGATGAGCTTGAGGGAGTACTTGCCGGAGCCGAGAATGAAGCGGGAGTGAAATTCATGCCCGCCGATGATGAGCTTGTCGTTTTCCATAAAAATACCTTCTTTTCAAAAGTTACGGGTCCAGTTCACCCGCCAGAATACGCAGGACCGTGTGGGCCTGATGGGCCGCGCACAGCATCACCCGGGGAGCCACCAGGCCCAGGGCGTCCGCCGTGTCGTGCTGTCCGTCGCCGCAGAGATAGAAGTGCCCTGTAATTTTTCGGGTGCGGATCTCGTTGCCGGAGTAGAGCCCCGCCATTCCGGAGGCGGCCACCAGATAGGTTTTGGGAAAGGTCTCCAGCACCCCGTTGACCAGCATGGCCTTCTCCTCCGCCCGGTCGAAGGCCTCACAGACGATCCCGTCGTCAGCCAGCAGGGCGGGCAGATTGTCCGGAGCGATCCGCACGGTGTCGGTGCGGATCTGGAGGTAAGGGTTGATCTGCTCCAGGGTCTGGCGCAGAGCCAGGGGCTTCTCCATCCCCAGTTGGGGGAGAAAATATTGCTGGCGGTGGAGGTTGGACAGATCCACCCGGTCAAAGTCGATGAGGTGGAGCCGCCCGACCCCGGCCCGGGCCAGGGCCGCGGCGATGTGGGAGCCCAGCCCGCCCAGGCCGCACACCGCCACTGAGGCGGCGGAAAATCTGGCCTGGAGGTCTTTGCTGTGGCGCTCCTCCAGAGTTTGCAGGATCTTCTCCTGTGAGGGGACGCCCATCTCAGCCGCCCCCCACAAAGCTGACCACCTCCAGCTTGTCGCCGTCGGACAGCACCAGGTCGGCATACCGGGCCTTGGGCACGATGCCGCCGTTGCGCTCCACTGCCACCCGCTTCAGGTCGTACTGAGCCTGGGTCAAATAGTCGGCCAGAGTCATGCCGTCGGCCTGGACGGGTTCGCCGTTGATTTTTACCATGTGAATTCCCTCTTTTCGGAAAAATAAAAGCCGGAGGCTGCCAAACGGCGGCCTCCGGCAATCTGCGCGGTATCAGTCATCCCTACGTTGGCATTATCCAAATCAGGTTTCGGGTCAAAGGGCACACCTTCCTCTCAGCCTGTCTGGCAAGCTCCCCGGGCATATTCAGATGTTCTGTTCCAATCATACAACAATAAAAAGAGAAATACAAGAGGGCAGAAGTGCCGATCAGGAGAGACTGGTGAACAGCTCCTTCTGGGCGGCGGCCAGGCCCTCGGCCAGGGCGTCCACGTCCTCCTGGGTGGTGTCGTAGGAGAAGCTGACGCGCAGCATGCCGTCCAGGACTTTTTTATTCAGGCCCAGCGCCCCAAAGACGTGGCTGGGTTTGCCCCGGTGGCAGGCGGAGCCGGAGGAGATATACACCCCCCGGTCGCTGAGGAAGCGGACGATGACCTCGCTCTTGTATCCAGGCAGGGAGACGGGCAGGATGTGGGGGGCGGTGCCCTGGGTCAGCACCATCAGGCCGGGCACCCGGGCCTGGAGGGTCTGGGCCGCGCAGGCCTTGATCTGGGCCATGTGGGCCAGGTCCCGGTCCAAACTGGCAAAGCCGGCCTGGACGGCGGCGGCGAAGGCGGCGATCTGGGCGGTGGGCTCGGTGCCCGAGCGCAGTCCGCCCTCCTGTCCACCACCCCGGATCATGGGGGAGATCTTCAGGCCCTTCCGGACGTACAGGGCGCCGATGCCCTTGGGGGCGTGGATCTTATGGCCGCTGATGGAGATGAAGTCGGCCCCCAGCTCTCTGGCGGTGAAGGGGACCTTCAAAAAGCCCTGGACGGCGTCGGTGTGGAGCAGAGCGGGACTGCCCGAGGCTTTCAGAATGCGGGAGACCTCCCGGATGGGGGTGACTGTGCCCAGCTCATTGTTCACCAGCATCAAGGAGACCAGCACGGTGTCCGGCCGCAGAGCGGCCTTCAGCTCCTCCAGATCCAGCCGGCCGGCCTGGTCTGGCCTGAGATAGGTGACCTCATAGCCCTGTCGCTCCAGGGCCTTGCAGGGCTCCAGCACGGCGGAGTGCTCCAGTGCGGAGGTGATGATGTGCCTGCCCTTGTGCCGGCCCAGCTCCACCGCGGCCTGAATGGCCCAGTTGTCCCCCTCGGAGCCGCAGGAGGTGAAAAATACCTCCTCGGGCGTACAGCCCAGGGCCTTGGCCACCTGGGCCCGCCCCTCCTTGACCTGCTGGGCGGCGCGGGTCCCCAGGTCGTATCGGCTGGAGGGGTTGCCCCAGCCCTCGGTCATGGCGGTCAGCGCGGCCTGGGCGGCCTCGGGCCGCACCGGCGTGGTGGCGGCGTTGTCTAAATAGTGAAATGCGGACATGATTCGATCTCCTTTATCTGAAATGCGGTCTGTCCCGCCTGGGTTTTCAGGTCGATTGTATCACAAATTGCTGTGGGATGCAAAGCGGGACAGGGTCAGCACAGCCCCAGCAGATGGCGGATCTCACCCAGCAGATACAGGGAGCCGCAGGCGCAGATCACGTCGTCCTCCCGGGCCAGGCGGAGCACCTGGTCCAGGCCCTGAGCGGTGGAGTCACTGGATACCGCCTCCGCCCCCATGTCTGACAGATACTGCGCAAGCGCCCCGGCGGACAGGGCACGGGGGCTGTCCGGGGTGATGGTGACAAAGCCGCGGGCTATGGGGAGCATCCATCCGCACATCTCCTTAAAATCCTTGTCCGCCAGGACGCCCACCAGGAACCAGAATTTTCGGCCGGGATAGAGCAGACCGAGGCTTTTGGTCAACGCCTCCACGCACTGGGCGTTGTGCCCGCCATCCAGGATCAGGTCTGGCTTTGTGTGTACAAGCTCCATGCGGCCCGGCCACCGGGCGGTGAGCAGGCCTTCGGACAGCGCAGAGTCGGAAATCTCCCAGCCCCTTGACCGGAGCACCTCAATGACGTCGATGGCGGTGGCGGCGTTGCAGATCTGATACTGCCCCAGCAGACCGATGCGGTATTGCCGGCCCCGGTACAGAAAGCTCTGACCGGTCTGGTCGGACCGGAGCACCGACAGGGTCTGGAGGGCTGTGAGGGTGAGAGGGGCGCCCTGGGCCCGGCAGACCGCCCGGACCACCTCCTCCACCTCATTGCTCTGATGGTAGAGGACCGTGTGACAGCCCGGCTTGATGATACCGGCCTTTTCGGCGGCGATCAGCCCTCTGGTGCCGCCCAGCTGCTCCGTATGGTCCAGGCCGATGTTGGTGATGACCGCAGCCTCGGGACAGGGGATCACATTGGTGGCGTCCAGCCTTCCGCCCATGCCCACCTCCAGCACTACCACATCGCAGTCCTCCTGCCGGAAGTAGAGAATGGCCACGGCAAACATCAATTCAAATTCCGTGGCGTGCTCCTCCATTTGGCGGCCCGCTTCCAGCACCTGTTCTGCGATCTGACCCAGAGTTTCGTTGGGGATGGGGCGGCCGTCGATCTGGAACCGCTCGTTGAAGCTCCAGAGGTGGGGCGAGGTATAGAGACCGACTTTATATCCGGCACCAGACAGGATCCTGGCGGTGAGGGCGGCGGTGGAGCCCTTTCCGTTGGTGCCTGTGATGTGGACATAGCGCAGGGCTGTGTGGGGATTTCCGAGCCGCTCCATCAGCTGGGCGATGCGGGTCAACCCGGGCTTGTGTCCGGTCCAGGCCTCCTGGTGGATCCGTTCCGCTGCTTCCTGACCTGTCATGGGCGTTCGCACCCTTTCTTTCACATAGTTTCCGGCGGTTCGGGGCGGGAAAATCGCCGCCGTTCCGATGCCGCACAAGGAATGATACTCGCAGTGTAACATAATCGATGCAGACAGTAAAGTGGGGGAGGCGGAGCGGGACAGGCCCCCTCGCGGCTGGGAATCGTTCTGGACAATCCCACCGGCGGGTGCTATGATGAAGCCATAAAATCGCCTGATGACAGGAGGAACAAGACCATGAAATTTGCGTTTTTGATTATGGGACCCTTTCAGAACGAACAGGCTGAGATCCACGGCGGCTCCGCGCAGATCATTGGAGTGCCTAATCTGGACAGCGCCTGCGAAACAGCCAAACGGCTGCTGAACGACGGAATCGAGTGCATCGAGCTGTGCGGGGCCTTCGGCCCTGAGGGGGCAAAACGGGTGATCGAGGCCACCGGCAATCAGATCCCGGTTGGTTTTGTGACCCACCTGCCCGAACAGAACGACATTTTCCACCGGGTTTTCGGTGAGTGAGAACGTCTGAGACAATGAAAAATCCGAAGCTTTGCAGCCTGTGCAGAGCTTCGGATTTTTCATTATTTAGGGGGCTTTTGTTCCGGCACAATGGAGCTGACACTGATGCGGTAAATAGTGGTTGGTCTACCGTGACCGTTCAGATTAGTACTGCGTACAGGGACCGCCAGACCATACTCTTTCAGCTTACTCAAAATGCGGGAGGCGCTGCGCGGTGTGATTTCCAGATAATAGACCAGATCGCTGGAGGTGAATTCATTTTCCTTCCGGTTCTTTTGTAGGAAAATCAGCTTTTCCAGATTCATGGCGGAAATTCCCATTGTTTTTGCAACAGAATAGATTCTCGCATCCGGGTGCAGGTCGTAGCGCAGGGAGCGGTTCCCGTTCAGAGGACCGACAACTGCCTGCTTCTCTGTGATCAGATAGGTGAAATGATCGTGTTTGCGCTTGCATACAGCTGCGGCCTGAGCGGCATTTTTGTAAGCAGACATGACCTCGAAACCGATTCCCCAGCCCACATACACAGGGAATGGAATCTCACTGTGCAGCTGGTTGGAAAGCAGACAGATTGTATAGTCATTGGTGATTTTTTTCACCTGCTGACCTGAGGTGATGAATTCAAAATGATTATTATTTTTTCGGATAATTGCACTTTGAATCTGGGAACGGTTAAACTCTGTCAGCACCTTTTCCACCGCCTGATAATTGGCCTTGGTTTGTTCAGCCTTGGGTAGTTCGATCACGCAGTAGGCGACCAGCTCGTGTTCCGCAGCGGATTGGCTGATGGCATTGAGTAAGTCGTGAAAGCTGTCTGTGATGGTTTCAGTGGAGGGGCGAAGCAGGATATGGGGGATATTCTCTGTTGTAAGACGATTGGCCAGGTTGGTAAATCGGGTCACGAAAAAGCGGAATTTTTTCTGCTCCCATAATTTTTTATACAAGCTGAAGTAGGCGTCGTAGGACGTATAGATGAGGCTGCCTTTATCCTGACTTTTGATGTAATATGGGACCTTTTCACAGGAATACTGATCTTGCAGGACATTTTGGAACACAATAGGATTCACAGTTGTGTCAATATAGATCTTGGACAGCTCAAGGCCTGGATTTTGTGCTAGTAGCCTGGCAAAGAGGAGGTAGTAATCCTGCTCCTTCAATTCAAGACAGCGATAGGGCCGCTGAATGGGCCCGATGTTGTCCAGAATATAGTCCCGTGGAAAACTTCCACTGAACAGGATGCCGTCATACTTCCAGTAGTTTTTTTCGTAGATATCCCGCAGCTCCGTCAGAGAGTTGTACGCAAAATACGTAATTTTACATTCCTTTTGGATTTCAAAGTCACTTGCGCGGATGTTGTCAACTGATTCCCTTGCTGAGATCACAGCAATTGAATAAGTCATTTGTTATCCCCTGCCTTATTTGATTATCGTTGACATGCACCTCATATTAAGCAATATATCACCGTCGGATTTTAAAAACAAGGCGCCGGCGGTGTATTCTCGTAATTACAGACATAAAAGAGACTTATTTTGCATTGAAGACATATTCAAATAAAATAAGGCCGTAATGGATACAAAGAAATATGTTATTTTAGTATATTTATTACGAACTTAATTGATATATTTTGTTTATAATTGACAATAAAAATGGTCGGTGATATGCTGACGATAGTCTTCTAAGGGCGAAAAATGAGAGAAAGGGAGTGACGCAAATGGACAAGAAAGAAGCGCTTTCTGTCATTGACCGTGAGGCAGAAAAGCTATGTTCCATGAGCGACGCAATCTGGGAACACCCTGAGCTTGGATACCACGAGACCTTTGCTGCGGCAGCATATGTTCAGGCACTGCATGACTACGGTTTTACGGTTGAGGAGAAGGTGAAAGGAATCCCGACAGCATTCTGCGGCACATATGGCTCCGGAGCACCTGTCATCGGCATTCTGGGTGAGTTTGATGCCCTGGATGCCCTAAGCCAGCAGGCGGATCTGACCCAAAAGGAGCCTGTTTTAACAGGAGGGGCCGGCCATGGCTGCGGCCACAACCTTTTGGGGGTGGGTTCCTTTGCGGCAGCGGTTGCTGTGAAGGAATTTCTGGCGTCCGGTCATCCAGGCACTATCAAATTCTACGGTTGTCCCGCAGAGGAAGGTGGAGCCGGAAAAGGTTTCCTGTCCCGCGATGGCGCTTTTGACTGCCTGGATGCGGCCCTGACCTGGCACCCTGCAGATAACTGCGCCGTACTCACCGGCAGCAATCTGGCAAACTATCAAATCTGCTATCATTTCAAGGGGAAATCTGCCCATGCGGCCATTGCTCCCGAGATGGGCAGAAGCGCTCTGGATGCCTGCGAGCTGATGAATGTGGGCGTACAATTTCTGAGAGAGCATGTCTCGACCCAGTGCCGATTCCACTATGCCATTCTGAACAGCGGCGGAAAAATGCCCGGTGTGGTCCAGCCCACCGCTGACGTGTTGTATCTGATGCGCGCCCCTACGCTGGGCGAGGCAAAGAACCTGAAGGACAGAATTGACAAGATCGCCAGAGGCGCTGCCATGATGACGGACACCGAAGTGGAAATCGAGTTCGTCAAGGCCTGCTCCAATGTGCTGCCCAACCGTGTTCTGTGCCAGGTGATGCAGTCCAATCTGGAGCATGTGGGGGCGCCCGCGTTTGACGATGCGGACCGCAGTTACGCCCAGGGCTTCCGTAATACCATGAAGCCTGGAGATGACTTCTATAAAAGTCTGGTGGACGAGGTGGCCGACCTGGAGATGCGGGCACAGCTGATGAGGGATTACGATGCGCCCCTGCATGAGCAGATCATTCCCCTCTCCCCTATTGAGCGGTGCTCCATGGCATCATCTGATGTGGGTGATGTGAGTGTAGTCTGCCCTACTGCCCAAATCTGCATGACCACCATGCCCGCAGGTACCCCCATGCACTCCTGGCAGGAGGTCGCTGTGGGTAAAAGTCCCATGGCAAAGAAGGGAATGCTCCAGGCGGGCAAGACCATTGCCGGGTCCGCCATCGATCTGTTCAATAATCCGTCCCTGATAGAAAAGGCAAAAGCTGAAATGAATCGGCGCACGAATGGAGTCCCCTTTGTATCGCCGATTCCCAAGGATATTCCTATTCCTGGATAACAAAAAATTGAGAGGAGTTTTGTGAGATGACAACGCAGCAGATTATTTGTATTGCAATTTTTCTTGTTACAATTGTACTTTATATTTCCAACAAATTCCCTCTTCCCCTTGTGGCTATGACCTCTATGGTGGTCCTGACGCTGACCGGATGCCTAGATCCAAAGACCGCATTATCCTCCTTCTCCAACAGCTCTGCTATTATTATGGGCGCCATGTTTATCGTGGCCGGCGGCCTCAACCGCACCCAAATGGTCCGCAAGGTGACGAATCTTGTGTACAAAGTATCTGGTGGCTCCTTTACCAAGGGAATGCTGGGTTACTGCATTGCCACCCTGCTGATTGCACAGGTAGCCCCCTCCGCTATTCTGATTTTCTCTATCTGCTATCCTCTGGTTATGGACTTTTGCCGTAAGATGGAAGTCAGTCCCTCGAAGGGCCTGTTCTCCATCTGCCTGGTTGCCATTGCCACCGTTACCGCCCTCCCCATTGGTTCCGGCGCGACTACCTACATCATCAACAATACCCTGTTTGAGACCTATGGCCTGAATTTTCAGTCCAAAATGTTCGATGCCTTTATCCTGCGGATCCCCGTGCTGATCATTGCTGTGATCTGCGGCGCGTTTATCTGCCCCAAGTTCTGCCCGGACCGCGGAAACCTGATTTCCGAAGCCGACCGCAAGAAGCTGGATGAGCAGAAGCCCTTGGATCCGATCCACGAGTTCCTGGGCTATGGAATCTTTGTTGGCGTTGTCATTGGCATCCTGCTCTCCTCCTACATCAATGTTCCTGCCTGGCTGGTGTGCGTGATTGGTGCTGTTTTGACCGTCCTCACCGGCGTGCTGAGCGAGAAGGACGCTATGCAGTGCCTCAACATGCCCCCCATCTTCCTGTATGTGGCCTCTTTGGCTATGGGCAACGCACTGGTGAACACCGGCGCTGGCGATCTAATCTCCGGATTCGTGAGTAAAATCCTGGGCGAGAACCCCAACCACCTGTTTGTTTATGCTGTATTCTGGTGCGCTGGCTTTATCGTGACTCAGTTTATGTCCAACTTCGCCCTGTATCAGGCTCTGGTGCCCGTAGCACTGCTGACCTGCGCGGCTTACAACTGGAACCCCATCGGCATTGTAAACATGCTGTTTACCGCTTGCTTTGTCTCTTACCTGACGCCCTTCTCCACGGTGGCGGTTCCCCTGCTGATGGACGTGGGTGGATATACCCAGAAGGATCTGCTGAAGGCAGGCTGGATTCCTGCCGTTCTGACCACCGTTGTTATGATTCCCTGGTGCTACTTCATGTTCCCCCTGGTGTAAGAGCCCCGAGATACAAGAAATGGTCATGAGAACTGATTTGGAGACCTCTCAATCTAAAAATCAGATGCGCCGCATAAACGCCGCCTGAAAGAAGGGCGGAGCCGGCTGTATGCAAACACCCGTCAGTCCCCTCTTGGTCAGGACTGACGGGTGTTTTTCTGCGTTGCGGTATTGGAATGCTAAAAAGTCCGTAATATTGGACTCTCAATTTGGTAGAATACAGTCATCAAAGATGAGAGGAGCAAAACGGTATGGATTACAGCATGGTATGGGTCAGAGACCACGTGGAGGTTTACGACTGGGCAGGGCGGTTTTGCTTCTCTGCCGACAGCGAGCGGGAGGCCATGGAAGAGCTGGAGATCCCCGCATAAGATAAAAACCCGGAGGGCACGCCCTCCGGGTTTTTTTGACAGGATTTTAGTCGCTGCCAGGACGCTCCGGGGAGGTCCGGCGTGGCCGGGCAGGCGGTGACGGGTTACACCGCCTCCTCCTTCTGGATGTTGAAAAATCTCATCCCGTTCTCCATAGTGATCCGGGCGACCTCCTCCGGGTCCATCCCCTTGATCTGGGCGATGGTCTCGGCCACCAGATGGACGTGGCCCGAGTCGTTTCGCTTGCCCCGGAAGGGCACGGGGGTCAGATAGGGGGAGTCGGTCTCCACCATGACCCGGTCCATGGGCAGCCACTCCAGCACCTCGTGGGATCTGCGGGCATTTTTGTAGGTGACTACGCCGGTGAAGGACAGCATCCAGCCCAGCTTCACCAGGGTTTTGGCGTCCTCCAGACCGCCGGAGTAGCAGTGGTAGACGCCGCGGACGCCGGGGTAGGACTTGACAATCTCCAGGCAGTCCCCGTGGGCCTCCCGGTCGTGGATGATGACGGGCAGATCCAGCGCTTGGGCCAGCTCCATCTGGCGGCGGAACACGGTCTGCTGAAGCTCCCGGAGGGGATTGTCCTCCCAGTAGTAGTCCAGGCCGATCTCACCGATGGCCCTGACCTTGGGGTCGGCGGCCAGGCGGCGCAGCTCGGCCTCCACCTGGTCGGAGTAGGTATTGCTGTCCGAGGGGTGGACGCCCACGGCGGCGTAGACAAAGGGGAAGCGGCTGGCAATCTCCACCGCCTTTTGGGAGGTCTCCAGGTTGCAGCCGGGGTTGAGGATCAGCGCCACCCCCTTCTCCGCCATGGAGGAGAGCAGAGCGTCCCGATCCTGGTCGAAGGCCTCGTCGTCATAGTGGGCATGGGTATCAAATAGCATGGGATTCGCTCCTTGTCAAATCAGATAAAAGGTGCCGCCCATGGAACTCATGGGCGGCCCGGATGGGATGCGGATTTATTCCTCGACGTAATCATCGTACTCAGAGGAGCTGCTGGTTACGCGCTTCACGCTCTGGGTCGCACAGGAGGCAAGCTCAGCCAGCTTATCCCAGTAGGCAATCACAGCACACACAGAGGCGGCGGCGGCCAGGGACAGGGCGACGATCTTCAAAACAAAACGGGCAACTTTCATGGTCAGGAACCTCCCTAGTTCAAAATAGATACTATCAGTGTACACGATTGATGGAAAAAATTCAATGCTTTTCTGGAGCTTCCGGACAAAACAGCGGGGGTGTCAATGATGCTCCCCCAGAAGGACGGAGAACTGGAGCCGCTGGTCCTCCCGGGCCACCTCCAGCAGGAGGGTGTCCCCCACCTTCTGCATGTTTTTGATCCGGTCCAGGTCATCGTTGGTCCGGGTGGCCTGGTCGTTGGCGGAGAGGATCACGTCCCCCACCTTCAGGCCCTTTTCCACCGCGTCTGACCAGGGCTGGATCTCCAGGACGTCCAGGCCGCCCACCGAGCGGTTCTGCCGGACGGTGACCCCCAGCATGGGGGTGCGCAGCTTCTCGCCGGCGATGAGCTGATCCACCACATACTTCACCCGCTGGGTGGGGATGGCAAAGCCCAGGCCCTCGGCGGAGCCGTCCTCGGAGACGATCTTGATGGTAGTGACGCCCACCACCTGGCCCCGGTCGTTGAACAGGGCGCCGCCCGAGTTGCCGAAGTTGATGGCCGCGCTGGTCTGGAGCAGGTACATGGTGTGTCCGTCCATGTCCAGAGGCCGGTTCAGGGCGGACACGATGCCGGGGGTCATGGTCATCCGGTAGCCCAGAGGATTGCCCAGGGCGGACACCGGCTCACCCACCCGCAGGAGGGTGGAGTCGCCGAATTCCGCCGGGACCAGGTCCTCGGCCTCGATTTTCAGTACGGCCAGATCCTCCTCCGCAGAGAGCCCCACCAGGCTGGCGCGGTAGTTTTGGTCGTCGTTCAGCACAACCGCGGCCTCCATGGCGCCCTCCACCACATGGGCGTTGGTGATGATATAGCCGTCCCGGGTGAGCACGATGCCGGTGCCCTGGGAGATCCCGTCGCTGGCCATGGCGTGGACCGTGACAATGGAGTGCTGGTTTTTCTCATAGACCTGGGTGTAGCTCAAAGGCTGCCCGTGGGGGGCTGAGATGGACACCACCACTCCGGTCCCCGTCTCAGCCTGGGGGATGGTGACCGGGATCGGGTCCTTGGGCGGCTTGGCGGACTGGTGGAACTCAGGCTGTTCCGGCTTCTCCTCATGGGGCGCCGGGAAAAAGGCGAGGGTCAGGCCGGTGAGCCCCAGGATCAGGACCAGCGTCAGGCTGAAGAAGATCCACTTGCGTCTGCGTGAGGGCCGCCCCGGCTGCTCTGGCCTGCCGGACCGGCGGCGGGCCGGGATATGTACCGGAGGGGGCGGAGAAAAGG
>JAHHSD010000039.1 GCA_020025425.1 Oscillospiraceae bacterium | reverse complement strand
CTCTCGACCTTACGGATGCGAACCGTACGCTCTCCCAGCTGAGCTACGCCCCCATAACAGAGTGCCGAATCGGCACTTCTGCTATTATAGCATAATTTTTTGAAATGTAAAGGGCTGTTGGAAAAATATATGCACTCAGCGGGGGCTGAGATCGGCCTGGCGGCGGAGGAGGGACAGGGGAGGGACCGCCTGGGGCAGCTTCATCCGAAAGACCATCTGAGGCTTGCGCACCTGGTCCAGGGAGGCGCCCTCCTCATCCCACAGGGCCTGGACCGTGAGCGGCATGGGGCGGACCTGGGGTCCCACCAGCTCCAGCTCATCGCCCACCTGGAATTTATTGTTTAGGGTGAGAACAGCGTTGCCCTGGTCGTCGCAGGACTGGACCTTGGCCACGATCTGCCAGTCCCGGATATAGCGGGAGTCCTGGGTGAACTGGCCCGGCTGCCCGTAGAAGAAACCGGTGGAGTAGTGGCGGTGGCTGATGTGCTCCACCTCGTCCCGCCATACGGGGGCCAGGGGCTGACCGGCCTTGGCAGCGTCGATGGCGTGGCGGTAGGCCCCGGTGACGATGGCGGCGTAGTAGGCGGACTTAGCCCGGCCCTCCAGCTTCAGAGAGTCCAGACCGGCATCCATCAGCTCACCCACATGGTCGATCATACACATGTCCCGGGAGTTCATGATGTAGGTGCCCTTCTCATCCTCATAGACGGGGAAGTACTCCCCGGGGCGCTTTTCCTCCATCAGGGCGTACTGGTAGCGGCAGGGCTGGGCGCACTCGCCCCGGTTGGAGTCCCGGCCGGTCATGTAGTTGGACAACAGACAGCGGCCGGAGTAGCTCACGCACATGGCGCCGTGGGCAAAGGCCTCCATCTCCAGCTCCCGGGGGGCCTTGGCACGGATCTCCCGGATCTCGTCCAGACTCAGCTCCCGGGCCAGGATGATCCGGCTGGCGCCCAGATCGTACCAGGCCTGGGCGGACTGATAGTTGACGATGCTGGCCTGGGTGGAGATATGGCAGGCCACGTGGGGGGCGTAGCGCTTGGCCAGGGCCAGCACGCCCACATCGGCCAGGATCACCGCGTCCACGCCCACGCTGTCCAGGTATTCCAGCCACTCGGGCAGCCGGGCCACTTCATCGTTGCGGGGCATGGTGTTGCAGGTGACATGGACATGGACATTGTGGCTGTGGCACAGGTCCACGGCGGTTTTCAGCTCCTCGGGGCTGAAATTCCCGGCAAAGGAGCGCATCCCGAAGGTAGTTCCGGCCAGATAGACGGCGTCTGCGCCGTAAGCGACCGACATTTGCAGCCGCTCCATGTCCCCGGCGGGGGCGAGCAGCTCGATTTTTTCTTTTCTCATGGTAAACCTCCAATGGAAACCCCCGGGGCGGTATGTCCCGGGGGCTGATGTGCGGATCAGGGCTTCTTGTAGAGCTCCTGGCTGTTGATGAATTGCTGCAGGCCGGAATAGCTCTTGTAGTAGTGGTGCTTGCCGTCGTCGCCCAGTGCGTAGTAGTAATAGGACTCATTGGCCGGGTTCATAGCGGCCAGGATGGACTCCATGCCGGGGTTGGCGATGGGTCCAGGGGGCAGGCCCTTGTACATGGAAGTGTTATAGGGGCTGTCCAGGGTGGCGCGGTCGTTCTGGGTGACCGGCTGACCGGTGATATAGTAGATGGTGGCGTCGATCTCCAGGCGGCCGTTGGTCTCATAGCCGGGATTCTTGAGCCGGTTGTAGATGACCGAGGCGATGCGGGCGCGGTCGGTGCCGTCGGTCTCCTTCTCGATCATGGAGGCGATGGTCAGAATCTCGCGGAGGGTGTGTCCGCTGTTTTCAATTTTGGTCCGCATATTATCGTCTACACGGTTATCGAAGTTGACCAGCATCTTGTTGAGCACATAGACCGGATCGTGGGGGGTATAGAAGGTGTAGGTATCCGGGTGCAGATAGCCCTCCAGCCGCTTGTAGTTCCCCAGCGGAATGTCCTTCAGGAAGGAGAACTGGTAATCGTGCTCCGCGGCCTCCCGCTGGAGGTCCTCCACAGTGGCCACGCCCTTTTCCTCCAGCAGCCTGAAGATCTGGTCCACGGTGAAGCCCTCCGGTATGGTGACCTGTACCTCTGCCCTGGTAGCGGAGTTGGCGCTGATGCCGGAAATCAGTGCGTGGTAGTCCATATCGGTATTCAAGGTGAAGGTTCCGGAGGAAGCGATCTTATCCTTGCTGTGAGAAACCAGGGTAAACAGCTTGAAAAGAGCCTTGTGCTCGATGAGACCGTTCTCCTTCAGCATGTTCACCACATCGCTGAAGCTGTCATCGGCGTTGATGCTGACGGTAACGGAGTGAGCTTCCTTGTTGAGGGCCAGCATATCGTTGGCAGCGATCCAGCCCAGGCAGGCCAGCAGGACAGAGGTCCCGATGACGAACAGGACATAGAGGGCGGTAAAGCTCAGCGCGGAACCGGCCTTGCGTTTTTTCTTCTGAGATTTGCGGGGGCGCTCGCTGGAGCGAGTGGAATGCTCACCGGAATGACGGGAGCGAGGCTCTTGGCTTCTTCTATCTTGGGGCATAGGGGTCCTCCTAAATAAATTTTCGGTTCCGGGTCCCCTTGGACAGGCCGGAGCCATAGTATGGGTTGTGAGACGCGAACGGGTTTCCCGGACGCGCCGAATATGATAGAGGTGAAACTATTATGTGTTGTATGAATCAAGGGTCCTGCGGCAATAGCTGCCTGTGGATCGTACTTCTGATCGTGTTGCTGTGCTGCTGCGGCTGTGGCTGCGGCGGAAACTGCTGCTGCAATTGCTGCTGCAATAACGGCTGCGGCAGCCAGTGCGGCTGTGGCTGCAACAACTGCGGCTGCAACAATGGAAACAACTGCAACTGCGGCTGCGATGACAACTGCGGCTGCTGAGCTGCCGGATTTATGGAGCGGGGCCTGAGGGCCCCGCTTTTTTATATCCCGGAGGGATCAGAAGCGCAGGACCTGATTTTCCGTGACTACAATGTGAACAGGCTGGTCGTGGTCCTCGGAGGGGAGCTGATCCTGTATGACCAGATCCCGGCACATACCGACCGTGACTCCGGTGTAGTCGGTCAGCCAGCGGTCGTAGTAGCCGCCGCCATAGCCCAGCCGATAACCACGGCGGTCATAGCACAGGGCGGGCACAATGACCAGGTCAATGGATTCCCTGGACACCAGGGGACACTCGATGGTGGGCTCCATGATCCCGAAGGTGGAGCGGGCCATGGGGCAGTCTGCGGTGTACCGGCGTAGCTCCAGACCGTAGTCGGAGATGATGCGGGGGAGACAGACTGTTTTGCCCCGCTCCAGGAGCTGGGGGATCAGCTGGCTGGTATCGGGTTCCAGTCCGGTGATGCCCCAAAACACGGAAATCGTGTTGGCCTGCTCCAGCTCGGGCAGAGACAGGAGGGCGTGGAACAGGGCCTGATCGCTCTCCTGCATCTGGGCCGAGGTCAGATCAGAGAGGAGCTTGCGCAGCTGAACACGCAGGACAGTCTTCTCCATCGCGGTAGTGGATTGCATGGCGCACCTCCTCTGCTTTCATGGGGCTGGTCAGCGCGGCGACCAGCTGCAAACCGAATTCATAGGACGAGCCGGCAGCGCGGCCGGTGATAAAGCGGCCGTCGGTGACCACCTGCCGCTGGGACAGGACCTGGGCGCCGGCCATTTTGGGCTCGAAGCCGGGGTAGCACACGGCGCGGCGGTTTTCCAGCAGCCCCAGGTGGGCCAGCAGGGTGGGGGCGGCGCAGATGGCGGCCACCCAGCAGCCCAGATCGCAGGCGCTGCGGATCAGCGCCATGGCGGCGGGGGAGGCCAGCAGGTGATCCACGCCGCGGGTGCCGCCGGGGAGGACCAGCATATCGGTCTCCTCCAGGGACACCTGCTCTAGCGGCAGGTCCGCCGTGACGGAGATGCCGTGGGAGCCGCAGATCACCGGGGCGTCCAGACCAACCAGAGAGACGGACAGGCCGGCGCGGCGCAGCAGGTCGGCGGGGGCCAGGGCCTCCATCTCCTCAAAACCATCAGCCAGTAAGATATAGACCATCGGAGAAACGCTCCTTTATCAAAAATATGTGGAACGGATGGGGCAGGGTCACAGGGAGCCGTCCTGCTTCTTGTGGAACATCCGCTGCTCCGCCGCCCTGGACAGGACCAGAGGCAGGCGGGCCATACGTACGATGCGCTTGGGCTCCCTGGCCAGGCGGTAGGCCCACTCCATACCCATTTTCTGCCAGATCTCCGGGGCCCTGTGGACCGTGCCGGCAAAGACGTCCAGGGCACCGCCCAGGCCGATGGCCAGCTTTGCGCCGGTGAGGACGCCCCAGCGGGACATCCACTTCTCCTGCTTGGGCGCACCCAGACAGACGAACAGCAGATCGGGCTTGGCGTCGGCCACCTTGCGCACAACCTCCAGCTCGTCGGTGAAATAGCCGTCCTGGGTGCCGCACAGGGTGATATTGGGGTGCTGGGCCAGAATATTTTCGCCGGCCATCTCAGCCACACCGGGCTTGGCGCCCAGCAGGAACAGGCGGCCGCCCGTCTCGTTCAGGATCTCCAGCATCCGGCTGGCAAAGTCGATGCCGGGCACACGCCCCTTCAAGGGGGTGCCCAGGATCTTGGCGGAATGGACCACACCGATGCCGTCAGGGAGCACCAGGTCGGCCTGATTCAGGATGTTCCTGAACTCCAGGTCGGTCTCGGCGGCCAGGATGAACTCGGGGTTGGGGGTGACAACATAGTGGAAGCTGTCACTTTCCAGTATCTCTCTGCCGACCTGAGCGGCCTCGTCCAGGGTCACATCGTCAAATTGGATTCCTAATATATCTTTTTTCACGATACATCCTCCAGGGAATATACGATAATAGGCACCTGCCGCAGAGGAAAGGGGGATGTTCTATGCAGCAGGAGGTATAATATTCTACCATAGTTTGGGGCAAAAGTCTATAAAAATAGGCGGCGGAGGGTGAATTCATAAAAATTTAAGAGAATGGGAGGAAAATGATGCCAGGTGAGAGGGTTCGGTTGACGCAGCGCCCTTTTTTGGCCATAATAGAGGGAGAAAACAAGCGGGGAGTGTAGATATGGAGTTTTACGGCACATTTGGGACCGCCTGCCGGAGCGGCGCGGTCCTTGGGGAGATGTTCCGGGCGGGCATGACGGGGCTGCGGATCAATCTGTCCCACACCGGCCTGGCGGCCTGTGCGGAGGGACTGGAGCGGGACTGTTTCCCCGCCGCCCGGGCGGCCGGGGTGGAGCGGCCCCACCTGATCGTGGACCTCCGGGGTCCGGAGCTGCGGGTGGGCGCACTGAGCGCCCCGGCAGAGCTGGCGGAGGGCGGCATGGTCCGGCTGGGACAGGGCGGCATCCCCATTCCGGAGCCGGTGATCTGCGCCGCCCGGCCCGGGGACCGGATCGCCCTGGATGACAGCGCCCTGCTGCTGGAGGTCTGCTCGGCGGAGCGGGGGAGTCTTATCTGCCGGGTGCTCCGGGGCGGTATGCTGCAAAGCCGCAAGAGCCTGGCCCTGCTTGGGCGGGAGATCGACACGCCCACCCTGACAGGGGAGGACCTGGCCGATCTGGACCTGGCGGGGGCGTGCGGGGTGACCCACATTTTGCAGCCCTTTGTCCGGGGAAGGGAGGACGTGGAGAACCTCCGCTCCGCCCTGGACCGGCGGGGGCTGGAGCATGTCCAAATCATGGCCAAGATCGAAAATCAGCGGGGGCTGGACCATCTGGACGAGATCCTGGACAGCGCCGACCAGATCTGCATTGCCCGGGGAGATTTGGGCAACTCCATGCCCCTGTGGCAGCTGCCCGCCGTCCAGAAGGAGCTCTCCCGCCGGTGCGTGGAGCGGGGAAAGCCCTTCTGCCTGGTGACCCAGCTGCTCTGGTCCATGGAGCAGCGGCCGGTGCCCACCCGGGCGGAGGTGGCCGACATCTACAACGGTGTACTGGACGGGGCCTCCTCCCTGATGCTCACCGGGGAGACCGCGGTTGGGAAATACCCGGTGCAGGCCATGGATTATCTGGTGAAAACCGCCCGGACTGCCCTGGAGCCTTAGGGCGGTGTCGCGGCGTCTGAATTATGCGCCGCTGCCCCGGATTTTTCCTTGCCCGCCGGGGGAAAGCTTGTTATACTGTGAAAAGATGATTTTTCCAACGATAAGGGGGAACCCAAATGAAAAAACTGATGGTCCTGGACGGCAACTCCATCGTCAACCGGGCCTTTTACGGCGTGAGCCAGAATCTGACCACCCAGTCGGGGCAGTCCACCAACGCCATTTTGGGCTTTTTGAACATCCTCAACAAGCTGCTGGACGAGGTGGACCCGGAGGCCCTGTGCATCACCTTCGACCGGAAGGCGCCCACCTTCCGCCACCTGGCCTACGAGGGCTACAAGGCCCAGCGCAAGGGGATGCCAGAGGAGCTGGCCAGCCAGATGCCCATTCTGAAGGACGTGCTGTCCGCCATGAATATCCCTATGTACGAGCTGGACGGCTGGGAGGCGGACGACCTGCTGGGCACCATCTCGGTGAAGGACGCCGCCGCAGGCTGGGAGACCGTGGTGGTCACGGGAGATAAGGACTCCCTCCAGCTGGTCACCGAGCAGACCACCGTCAAGCTGGTGTCCACCCGCATGGGCCGGACCACCACCAAGGACATGACTCCGGAGGCCTTCCGGGAGGTCTACGGCTTCGATCCCATCCACATCATCGACCTGAAGGCCCTCATGGGGGATGCCAGCGACAACATCCCCGGGGTGAAGGGGGTGGGAGAAAAGACCGCCATGGCCCTGATCCAGCGGTACGGCTCCATCGACGCCCTCTACGCCGCCATGCCCGAGCCGGAGATGGCCGAGGGCGTCCCCGCCAAGCCCGGCGTCATCAAGAAGCTCATCGAGGGGGAGCCTGACGCCCGGATGTCCTACGATCTGGCCACCATCCGCCTGGACGCCCCCATCGACTTCGAGCCCCAGGCCAATCTGCGCCGGGCCCCGGACAACGACCGGCTCTATCAACTGTTTTTGGAGCTGGAGTTCTCCAAGCTCATTGATAAGTACCGGCTCACCGCTCCCCAGGGGGAGGGAGCCGCTGTGGACGCGCCCAAGCCGGAGGGCAGCTGCACCAGCGAGACGGTGACCGACCGGACCCGGGCGGAGGAGCTGCTGGCCGCCTGGAGGCAGGCCGACCGGGTGAATGTGCTGGCCCTGCCCGGGCTGGACCGGGTGTGCGTGGAGTACCGGCCTGAGGAGGACCACAGCCACGCCGCCCTGCTGTTCGCCGACCGGCTGGACGGCTACAACCAGTTCCTCAAGGACTTTTTTGAGGATGGGGGCATTAAAAAGGTGTCCCACGGGGTCAAGGAGCTGTGCCGGGCCCTGCTCAGCGAGGGCATTCAGCCCGCCGGCTTCGTCTTTGACACCGAGGTGGCCGCCTATCTGCTGGCCCCCACCGACGGCAGCTACGAGCTGGAGAAGCTGGGCATCACCTACTACAAGCACGAGTACCCCAAGGCGGAGCAGTACCTGGCCGAGGGCGCCTTCGGCCCCCTGTCCGACCACGCCGCCCCTGTGGGAGCCCTCACGGCCCACTGCGCCCTCATCGGGGCCCTGCGGGACACCCTCTCCCGGCGGCTGGAGGAGCTGGGCATGACCCGGCTCTATGAGGAGGTGGAGCTCCCCCTGTGCCTGGTGCTGGCCGAGATGGAGACCGAGGGCTTCTATATCGACCGCAAGGCGCTGGCCGAGTTTGGCGAGATGCTCTCCGCCCGGATCGACAAGGTCCAGGGGACCATCTATGAGCTGGCGGGGGAGGAGTTCAACATCAACTCCACCAAGCAGCTGGGGACCGTCCTCTTTGACCAGCTGGGGCTCCCCCCGGTGAAAAAGACCAAGACCGGCTATTCCACCAACGCCGAGGTGCTGGATAAGCTGCGTGGCCAGCACCCCATCATTGAGGAGATCCTGGAGTACCGCCAGCTCACCAAGCTGAAATCCACCTATGTGGACGGCTTGGGCAAGGTCATCGGCCCGGACGGCCGTATCCACTCCTCCTTCCAGAACACCGTCACCGCCACCGGGCGGCTCAGCTCCACCGAGCCCAACCTCCAGAATATCCCCGTCCGCACCGAGCTGGGGGCGGAGCTGCGCAAAATGTTCGTGGCCGGACCGGGCAGGGTGCTGGTAGATGCAGACTACTCCCAGATCGAGCTGCGGCTGCTGGCCCACATGGCTGGCGACCAGGCCATGATCGACGGGTTCCGCTCTGGGGACGATATCCACGCCATCACCGCCTCCCAGGTCTTTGGCGTGCCCATCGGGGAGGTCACCCCCCTGATGCGCCGCAGCGCCAAGGCGGTGAACTTCGGCATCGTCTACGGGATCTCCCCCTTCTCCCTGAGCCAGGATATCGGCGTCACCGTGGCCGAGGCCAAGGAATATATGGACAAATACTTTGCCCACTATGCCGGCGTCCGGTCCTATATGGACAGCGTCGTGGAGCGGGCCAAGGCGGACGGCTGGGTGTCCACCCCCATGGGCCGCCGCCGCTGGGTGCCGGAGCTGAAGTCCTCCAACTTCAATACCCGCTCCTTTGGCGAGCGGGTCGCCCTCAACGCACCCATCCAGGGGGCTGCCGCCGATATCATCAAGATGGCCATGATCCGGGTCCGGAACCGCCTGCTGGCCGAGGGGCTCCAGGGCCGCCTGGTGCTCCAGGTCCACGACGAGCTGATCGTGGAGTGCCCCGAGTCCGAGGCCGAGCAGATCTGCGCCCTGGTCCGGGAGGAGATGGCCGGTGCGGCCCAGCTGTCCGTCCCCCTGCTGGCCGACACTGCCGCCGGGAAGAGCTGGGCCGAGGCCCACTGAGCGGGGAACAGGAAACAGAAACTGGAAGGGAGCGCTTAGCGGAAACTTTGCCCTCCGATCCGGGCGGCGCGGAACAGTTTGGACGGGTGAAAAAAGCTTTACCGGACATCAAAGCGGATAAAATTATATTTCACTCATAGAACTCGGCCGCTCTTTACAAAGGGTGGCCGAGTATTATATAATAAAGCGATTCAAATGCTATCACAGATCAGAGGGAGCATCGGATATGGAATATATCATTGTCCCAATGGACCGAAGCCACCTGGGCCAGATCGCCGAGCTGGAAAAGGAGTGCTTTTCTCAGCCCTGGAGTGAGGCGGCTTTGGAGGAGGAATTATATAATCCCCAGGCCAGCTTTATTGTGGCTGAGGACGGAGAGGGCGGCGTGCTGGGCTATGCCGGGCTCCAGGTCGTTCTGGACGAGGGCTACATCGCCAACGTGGCGGTGGAGCAGGCCGCCCGGCGGCACGGCGTGGGCGCGGCCCTGATGGACGTGTTCTGCCGCTTCGGGCAGGAGCACCTTGCCTTCCTGACGCTGGAGGTGCGGGAGTCCAACGCCCCGGCCATTGCGCTCTATGAGAGCTTTGGCTTTCAGGAGGAGGGCCGCCGGAAGAATTTTTACACCGACCCCAAGGAGGACGCCGTTATTATGACAAAATGGTTTCGGCAGGAGCCCGACTCGGAAGGGGGCGGAGAGAGGTGAACATCCTGGCCATTGAATCCTCCTGCGACGATACAGCGGCCGCTGTGGTCCGGGACGGACGGGAGGTGCTGTCCAACTGTGTCAACTCCCAAATCGAGATGCACACCATCTACGGCGGCGTGGTCCCGGAGATCGCGTCCCGCAAGCATGTGGAGGCGGTGAGCGGCCTGTGTACCCAGGCCCTGGCCGATGCGGGCATGACCACCGCCGACCTGGACGCCATTGCCGTGACCTACGCCCCCGGCCTGATCGGGGCGGTGCTGGTCGGGGTCAACTTTGCCAAGGGTGCAGCCATGGCGCTGGACCTGCCCCTGATCCCTGTCCACCATGTCCGCGGACACATTGCGGCCAACTACCTGACCCACCCCGGGCTGGAGCCCCCCTTCGTCTGCCTGTGCGTCTCCGGCGGCACCACAGCCATCGTGGACGTGCGCTCTTATACCGAAATGGAGATTATGGGTGGGACACGGGATGACGCGGCAGGGGAGTGCTTTGACAAGGTGGCCCGGGTGCTGGGGATCGGCTATCCCGGCGGCGGCCCCATGGACCGGCTGGCCCGGGAGGGCGACGACAGCCGGTATGAGCTGCCCCGGGTCCATGTCAAGGGGGCCGAGCTGGACATGTCCTTCTCGGGACTGAAAACCGCCAGCCTGAACCTGATCCACAACAGCCAGCAGAAGGGGGAGGAGCTGAACCTGCCCGATTTTGCCGCCAGCTTCGGCAGGGCGGTCAGCGAGAGCCTGGTCCCCCGCATCATCGAGGCGGCCCGGCAGAAGGGCTATGGCAAGATCGCCGTGGCCGGCGGTGTGGCGGCCAACAGCCGGATCCGAAATGACCTGACTGCGGCCTGCGCCCGGGAGGGGTGGCAGCTCTATCTGCCTGAGCTGCGCTACTGCGGGGACAACTCCGCCATGATCGGCTGCCAGGGCTACTACGAGTATTTGGCCGGCCGCCGGGGCGGCCTGGACCTGAACGCCTACGCTACCCGGGATATTTCCCTGGGATGAGGGGGTCGGAGCCGCGGCAGCGGGATCCGGATAAAAGAACGAGAGGCTACGATGTAAATATAGAGGAGGAAGCAAGCTTATGCACCAAATCCGAAAGACAAAGATCATCTGCACCTTGGGACCTGCAACCAACAACGAGGAATGTATCCGTGCCCTGATCCGAGGCGGTATGGACGCCGCCCGCTTCAATTTTTCTCACGGCTCCCATGAGGAGCATCTGGGGCGGCTCAACCTCCTGAAGGCAGTTCGGGACAACATGGGCCGTCCTGTGGCGGCTATCCTGGATACAAAGGGACCTGAGATCCGGATCAAAACCTTCAAGACCCCCACGGTCACCCTGAAAGCGGGCGACAGCTTCACCCTGACCACCGAGGAGACAGAGGGCGATCAGAGCCGGGTTTCCGTCACCTATCCCAAGCTCCACGAGGAGCTGGCCCCCGGCAACGAGATCCTTATTGACGACGGCCTGGTGGCCATCCGGGTAGAGGAGATCGTGGGCCATGAGATCCGCTGCACCGTAGAGAACGGCGGCACCCTGTCCTCCAATAAGTCGCTCAACATTCCCGGCGTTCACATCCAGCTGCCCGCCCTGACGGAGAAGGATGTGGATGACATCCGCTTCGGCGTTGAGAACGACTTCGACTTCATCGCGGCCTCCTTTGTGCGGACCGCGTCCGACGTGGAGGCGATGCGGAAGGTGCTCCACGAATGCGGCGGCGACAGCGTGAAGATCATTGCCAAGATCGAGAACCAGGAGGGCGTGGATAATCTGGACGAGATCCTGGCCGCTGCCGACGGCATCATGGTGGCCCGAGGCGACCTGGGCGTGGAGATCCCCGCTGCCAAGGTGCCCATCCTGCAAAAAAAGATGATCCGCAAGGGACTCCAGGCGGGTAAGCCGGTGATTACGGCCACCCAGATGCTGGACTCCATGATGCGCAATCCCCGGCCCACCCGGGCCGAGGTCAGCGACGTGGCCAACGCCGTTTTTGACGGCACCAGCTGCGTCATGCTCTCCGGCGAGACGGCCAACGGCAAGTACCCCATTGAGGCGCTCCAGGTCATGTCCAGCACCGTGCTGGAGGCTGAGACCTCCATCCACTACTGGCGCCAGTTCCAGAAGCAGCGCGTCATTCCCAATCACAACATTGACGACGCTATCACCCACACCTGCTGCCTGACCGCAGAGGATCTGGACGCCAAGGCCATTCTGGCGGCCACCAACTCCGGACGGACTGCCCGGATGATCTGCCGCTTCCGCCCGGCCTGCCCCATCGCCGCCCTCACCATGCACGAGAAGGTCCGCCGCCAGCTGTCCATCTCCTGGGGCGTGATCCCCCTGCTCACCGGCGAGGTGACCTCCACGGACCGCATTTTCTCCCTGTCTGCCGACGTGGCCCGCAAGGAGGGCCTGGTGGAGATCGGCGATACGGTGGTCATCACCGCGGGCGTCCCCCTGGGCCGCAGCGGCTCCACCAACCTGCTGAAGGCCCAGGTCATTGCAGAGGAGTATTAAAATATCCCGGTTTCCGGTCCCCTGTCCCTGAAAATCCAGGGCAGGGGACCGGGTGAAGCATGGCTTGAAAAAGAAATAAAATTTAGCTTGACAGTGGTCAATGGCTATGATATAGTATATGAGCAAAATAAAGCAGGAACGGTCCCCGTCCTCACCCCAGGCCAGAGCCGAAGGGTCAACACAGTCAGACACCGAGAGCTCGGTGTATTTTGTTGTGCGGGCGGCCGTTCAGGCTGACCGCATTTAATTTTTTGTTTGGAGGTGCTTCCCATCGCTAACACAGCTCATCAGATCAATGAAGATATCCGCGATAAAGAGATCCGCCTGATCTCTGATACCGGTGAACAGCTGGGCATCATGTCCGCTCAGGATGCTCTGAACATGGCGGAGGAGCAGAACCTGGATCTGGTCAAGATCTCCCCCAACGCAGTACCGCCCGTCTGTAAGCTTATGGACTACGGTAAGTTCCGGTTCGAGCAGACCAAGCGAGAGAAGGAAGCCCGCAAGAACCAGCGCGTAGTGGAAATCAAAGAGGTCCGCATGTCTCCCAGCATTGACGTGAACGACTTCAATGTGAAGCTGCGCAATGCCCAGAAGTTCTTAACCGAAGGAAACCGGTGCAAGGTCACTGTGCGCTTCCGTGGACGGGAAATGGCCCATACGAGCATCGGCCAGGACCTGCTGCTGAAGTTCGCTGACGACTGCGGCGAGGTGGCAGTCATGGATAAGTCCCCCAAGCTGGAGGGACGTCATATGTCCATTTTCCTGTCACCCAAAACTGCCAAAGATACGAAAAAGTAAGAAAAGGAGTTCTCTGTTATGCCGAAGTTTAAGATCAAGACTCACAGCGGCGCCAAGAAGCGCTTCTCCCTCACCAAGACCGGCAAGGTCAAGCGCGCCATGACCAAGAAGCGTCACCTGCTGAACGGCCACGGCAAGACCACCAAGCTGAAGCGTGCCCTGCGCGGCACCACCTACGCTGACAAGACCAACGAGGCCGCCGTCAAGCGTATGATCCTGTACAAGTAAGAAGAGGGAGGTAAAGAGTAATGGCTAGAGTGAAAGGCGCGATGATGACGCGCAAGAGAAGAAATAAGATCCTGAAGCTGGCTAAGGGCTACTGGGGCGCCAAGTCCAAGCACTTTAAGATGGCCAACCAGGCTGTCATGAAGTCCCTGACCTACGCTTACACCGGCCGCAAGCTGAAGAAGCGCGACTTCCGTCAGCTGTGGATCACCCGCATCAATGCCGGCTGCAAGATGAACGGCATGAACTACTCCACCTTCATGAACGGTCTGAAGAAGGCCGGCGTGATCATCAACCGCAAGATGCTGGCTGAGATGGCTGTCAACGACAAGGCCGCTTTCGCCCAGCTGACCGAGACCGCTAAGAAGGCCCTGGCCTGATTCCGGTTTACATGTTCGGCACCTGTCCGATCTCCGTTTGGAGATTGGGCAGGTGTTTTTTATGTCCAAGACGAGAAAAACCGTGTACCGAAGGGCTTCGGTACACGGTTTTTTGATGGATTCAGAGATTGGAAGGGCTCAGCGCAGGACGGCGCCCAGCTCCTTCTCCAGAGTCTCCAGGATGCTCTTGACGTCGCTGTCGGCCTCCTCGCTGGTGAGGGAGCGGTCGTCGGCCCGGAGGACCAGGTTGAAGGCCACGGACTTCTTGCCCTCGGCCACGCCCTTGCCACGGTAGATGTCGAAGAGGGTGACCTCCTTCAGCAGGCCCTTGGCGCCCTTCTTGATGCAGCGCTCCAGAGCGCCCACGGTGACGGCCTCGTCGCAGACCACGGCGATGTCACGGGTGACAGAGGGGAACTTGGGCAGGGGCTGGTAGATGGGATCGGAGCCCCGGGCCAGCATCAGCTCGTCGAAGCTGAGCTCGGCGCAGTAGAGCTCGGCGTCCACGCCGTAGTTCTGGGCCACCAGGGGGTGGATCTGACCGAAGATGCCGATGCAGTCGCTGCCGGCCCAGACGGTGGCGCAGCGGCCGGGGTGATAGGAGGGATCGGCGTCCTCTGCGGTGAGGGGCTCGAAGTGGATGTCGTGGGCATCTCCGGCCCGGATGGCGGTGAGGAGCTCCTCAATCACACCCTTGAGGGTGAAGAAGTCCATCTCCTCGCCATAGGCGCCCAGGGTGAGCACCTTGGACTCGATGGCCAGGCCGTTCTCGCCGCCGGGCAGGTAGATCCGGCCGATCTCGTAGAGGTTGGCCTCCTTGTTGCGGAAGTTGTAGTTCCGGGTCAGGATCTCCAGCATGGAGGGCAGGGTGGTGGTGCGCATGATGGAGGTGTCCTCGCCCAGAGGGTTCAGGATCTTCAGGCTCTTGCGGGCGATGTGGTCCTCGGGCCAGCGGATCTTGTCGTAGTAGGTGGGGGAGATGAAGGAGTAGGTGATGATCTCATCATAGCCGCAGGCACGGCAGGTGGCGCCCAGCTTCTGCTCCAGCTTCTGGGCGTCGGAGTAGCCGCCCTGGGTGGTCTCGCCCCGCTGCAAGGTGCAGGGGATGTTGTTGTAGCCGTGGAAACGGGCCACCTCCTCGGCCAGGTCGGCCATCTCCTTCACGTCGCCGCGCCAGGAGGGGACGGTGACCTGGTCGCCCTCCACCTGGAAGTCCAGCTTTCTGAGGATGGCGGCCATCTCGTCGGCGGCCACGTCGGTGCCCAGCAGGGCGTTGATCTTCTCGGGCTCCAGCTTGAGGACGGTGGGGTTGGGGACATAGTTCAGGATGTCGATGACGCCGTCCACCACCTCGCCGGCACCCAGCAGCTCTACCAGCTCACAGGCGCGGTTGACGGCGGGCAGGGTGTTCAAAATATCCAGGCCCTTCTCAAACTTGGCAGAGGCCTCGGTGCGCATACCCAGAGCCAGGGCGCCCTTGCGGATGCAGGTGCCGTTGAAGTTGGCGGACTCAAAGACCACGTCCACAGTGTCCTCCACGATCTCGCTGTTCTCGCCGCCCATGATGCCGGCCAGGCCCACGGCCCGGGTGTCGTCGGCGATGACCAGGTGGTTGGCGTTGAGCTTGCGGACCTGGCCATCCAGGGTGGTCAGCTCCTCGCCCTCTTCCGCGCGGCGGACCACGATCTTGCCGCCCTTCACATAGCGGTAGTCAAAGGCGTGCATGGGCTGGCCGTACTCCAGCATGACGTAGTTGGTGATGTCCACGATGTTGTTGATGGGACGGACACCCATGGTGCGCAGACGCTCCCGCATCCACTTGGGGGAGGGGGCGATCTTCACGTTGCGGACCATGCGGGCGGTGTACCGGGGGCACAGGTCGGCAGCGGGGGTCTCCACATCCAGAAGGGCAAAGAGGTCGCCCTGGGCGCCGCCCTTGACCTGGGGCTCGTGGAGCCGCAGCTCCTGATCGAAGGTGGCGGCGGCCTCCCGGGCCAGACCGATAACGGACAGGCAGTCGGGGCGGTTGGGGGTGATCTCAAACTCCACCACATGGTCGTCCTGACCGGTGATGGCCTTGATGTCGTCGCCGGGCTTCACGCCCTCCTCCCGGAGGACGAAGATGCCGTCGGGGATGCAGTGGGGGAACTCAGCCTGCTGGGCGTGGAGGTCGGCCAGGGTGCAGATGGAGTCGGTCTTGGTGTTGTAGGCCACCAGATCCCCCTCATGGAGGTTCATGCAGCTGGTGTCGGGTGCAGCGGTGGAGTCGCCCAGATCCAGGCAGGTGTGGAAGGAGCTGTCGGGCTGGGGCGCGCACTCCAGCACCTTGGCGGCCACCACGGGGCCAAAGACCTTGTCGCCGGCCTTGATGTCAGCGGGGATGGAGGGCTTGTCCTTGTCCAGAGGCTTGTAGTCGCCCAGAATGGCGGCGGCGGTGATGACGCCGTAGGGGAAATCCCTGGTGTCCAGGCCCAACTCAGCCAGGCCGCAGAACATGCCGTTGGAGACCACGCCGCGCAGCTTGCCCTTCTCGATCTTCACCCCGCCGGGCAGGGTAGACTTGTGCAGGGCCACGGGGACCAGGTCGCCGGGGTGGATGTTCCAGGCGCCGGTGACGATCTGGACGGGCTCGGCCTGGCCGGCCTCCACCTGGCAGACCCACATGTGGTCGGAGTCGGGGTGGCGCTCCATGGACAGGATGCGGCCCACCACCACGTTGCTGATCTCAGCGCCCAGGTCCTCGGTGACCTCCACCTTGGAACCGGACAGGGTCATGGCCTCGGCGAACTCTCTATCATTTGCGTCAACGGTGACAAACTCGTTGAGCCATTTTCTGCTTAAATTCATCGTTACTGCGCTCCTCTCTTAAAACTGCTCCAGGAAGCGGACGTCATTCTCAAAAATGAGCCGCAGGTCGGCGATCTTGAACCGGCCCATAGCCATACGCTCCAGGCCCATGCCGAAGGCCCAGCCGGAGTAGACCTCGGGGTCGATGCCGGACATGCGGAGCACGTTGGGGTGGACCATACCGGCGCCCAGCACCTCGATCCAGCCCTCGCCCTTGCAGGTGGGGCAGCCCTTGCCGCCGCACTTGTGGCACTGAATGTCCATCTCGCAGGAGGGCTCGGTGAAGGGGAAGTGGTGGGGACGGAAGCGGGTGACGGTGCCCTTGCCGTAGAGCTGCTCGATGACGGTGTTCAGGGTGCCCTTCAGGTCGGCCATGGTGACGCCCTTGTCGATGACCATGCCCTCGATCTGATGGAACATGGGGGAGTGGGTGGCATCCACCTCATCCTTGCGGTACACGCGGCCGGGGGCCAGGATGCGGATGGGGGGCTTCATGGTGTCCATGGCGTGGATCTGCATGGGAGAGGTCTGGGACCGCAGCATCACCTTGCTGTCCTCGTCGAAGTAGAAGGTATCGGACCAGTCGCGGGAGGGGTGGCCCTCCTCAGCGTTCAGACGGTCAAAGTTGAAGTAGGACAGCTCCACCTCGGGGCCGTCCAGAATGGTGAAGCCCATGCCCACGAAGATGTCCTTGATCTCGTCCAGGGCAATGTACATGGGGTGCTTGTGGCCCAGCTTCTGGGCCTTGCCGGGAATGGTCACATCCAGGGCCTCGGCCTTCAGACGCTCCTCCAGGGCCTTCTCGGCCAGCTGCTTGGAGGTGCGCTCGATGGCCTCCTCCAGGGCGGCGCGGACCTCGTTGGCCAGCTGACCCATGGCGGGGCGCTCCTCGGCGGAGAGCTTGCCCATCTGCTTCAGGACGGCGGTGAGCTCGCCCTTCTTGCCCAGGTACTGGACACGCAGGGCGTCCAGAGCAGCGGCGTCCTGGGCGGCCTCGAAGGCGGCCAGGGCCTGGGTGCGGATACTTGCTAACTGTTCTTTCATACTGATGCTCCTTTAATCGTGTGCGCTCTGTCAGGGCAGGAAGCTGCTGACAGGCTGCTCGATGGTGATGTTATAGCGGGGCATATTGTGCAGCCCCTTGGAGAGACGGGCGGGGCCCGTCTTGGAGGTGACGGTGATGGGAAAATAGCCTGCCAGGATGGGGTTGGCCCAGGAATCGGTGAAGCCGAAGGGGTGGGCCATGAACAGGGGCGTTGTTCCCACATGGGTCTGGATCAGCTGGATGCTGGTCTGGAGGTCGGCGGTCAGCCGGGCCTCATAGGCGGCCCTGGTTTCCTTGGGCATGCGCTTGATGCCCTGGGGGCCGTTTGGCTCAGGACTGATGGTGTGCAGGTTGTGGGTGTGGGTGCCGAATTCCACCAGACCGGACTGGGCCATCTCCCGGCACATGTCCCAGGTCAGAAAGCCGGGGGTGCCGTCCTCCATGTGGTGGGTGATCAGCGCGATCTCGCACTTGACCCCCAGCTCCCGAAAGAGGGGGAGACCCAAGGTATAGTTGCTGGCGTAGCCATCGTCAAAGGTGACCAGGACGGGCTTGGCCGGGAGCTGGCCCGCAGCCAGCTCGCTGGGCAGCACGGTGGTGTAGCCGTGATCCCGCAGCCAGGTCAGATCCTCCCGCAGCCGGCTGACAGTGATCATCCAGGCGTTGTGGCTGGGGGTGTTGTCCGGGACGATCTCGTGATACATCAGGACGTACAGGTTCTTGGGTGCGGGCTTGGGGTCGGGTGCGGGCTGGACGGGCTCGGGTACTGCCGGTGTAACGATGGGCGGCGGGGAAGG
>JAHHSD010000038.1 GCA_020025425.1 Oscillospiraceae bacterium | reverse complement strand
TGCCGGGCATGGAGGCGCGGGCGCCGGAACGGACGGAGACCAGCAGGGGGTTCTCCAGATCGCCGAACTTCTTGCCGGTGATCTCCTCCATCTTGACGATATACTCCATGATCTGAGCCTGGATCTCGTCGTTGATGGTCTCGCCGTCCTCATAGTACTGGGTGCAGGCCTCAGTGCTGATGGTGAAGCCCTGGGGGACGGGCATGCCCAGATTGGTCATCTCAGCCAGGTTAGCGCCCTTGCCGCCCAGCAGCTCGCGCATCTGGCCGTTGCCCTCGGAAAAGAGGTAGAGATACTTGTGTGCCATTCCTTAATCAATCCTTTCTGAATCATCCGGGGCTTGTCTGAGAAAAGTCAGCATCCGGATACTGCCTTTTTTCAAACAAGCGGACAGCGGACGCTCCGCCAGCCCTTGGCGGTGACGATCCGCTGTGGTTCCCGGGATACCTTGTGTGAAAAATCACGAAGGTATTATACCTATTTATTAAATAGAATGCAACTGTTTCCAAGAGGAATTTATGTTTTTCTCAAAAAAAGGCGGGATGATTTGTACTTAATACTCAACACCGGGCCGGGCGGGGATCCCCCGGTCGAAGGGGTGGCGTTTTTTGGAAAAATCTGTGATGTAATCGGCCCGCTCCACCAGCTCCGGGGCCGGGTCGCGGCCGGTGAGCACCACCTCGGCCGACGCGGCGGTATCCAGGCAGGCGAGGATATCCTTTAGAGGGACCAGACCGGTGGTGACAGCGGCGCAGGCCTCGTCCAGGACCAGCAGTCCCAGCTCAGGCTGGGCGGCCAGCGTCAGGATCCGGTCGATCATGTCCCGGTAGCGGGCCTGCTCGGCCAGGCGCTCCTCCGGAGTGAGGCGGAAGGAAAATTTGACGGCGTCCGGGACCGGGAGCAGGGTGACCTGGGGCAGGTGGGCCAGAGCGTACCGCTCACCGCTGTCCCCGCCCTTCAGAAACTGGGCGATCACCACCCGCCGGTCCCGCCCGGCCATGCGCAGCGCCAGACCCATGGCGGCCGAGGTTTTTCCCTTGCCGTCGCCGCAGTAGAGATGGACCATAGACCATACCTCCTTGTTGTGTTCTGCCCCACAGTGTATCAGCTTTTTGTCCAAAAGGACAGGGGCGGGAAAAATTTTTATGGGATGGGATTTCCTCTTGCCATCTGACGGGAAAAAAGCTACACTGGGAGCCTGTGAAAAAGGAGGGAACGGAGATGGCGATTGAGCTGTGGCAGCTGCTGGGCTTCTGGCTGGCGGTGATGAACCTGGCCGCCTTTGTGCTGATGGGGCTGGACAAGAGGAGGGCCCGGAAGGACCGGTGGCGGATCCCGGAGCGGACCCTGTTTCTGCCGGCGATCCTGGGCGGCGCGCTGGGCGGCCTGCTGGGCATGCGGGTGTTTCATCATAAGACCCTGCACCGGCGCTTTTCCATCGGATTTCCCGTCCTTCTGGTGGTCCAGGCTGCCGGGCTGATCTGGCTGTTTCTGCGGATCGGCATGGAATAAGAAGATTCCGGATCGTATAATAATGGATACAGATTACAGGAAAAGGGCAGGACAGGGGAAAATGCAGGGAAGATCACAGGAAAAGGGCCTGTGAGAAGCGCTTCCTATTGTCTTTCCGGGAGAAATTTGCTATAATAATATATCTCTTTGTATTTATCCCGGCCGGTGGCCGGGTGATCTGGGATCATTTGAGAAAAGGAGGGACCACACATGAGCAAACGGAAGATTTCACAGCTGCTTCAGCCCAGCTTCCAGCTCTATTTCGTGTGTCTGATCCTCTTTACAGTGGTGACAGCCTTTTTCAGTCTGCCTGCGGCGGCGATTGAGGCTGTTTGTGTTGTACTGTTGGGGATCTATAACCGGGAAAGTGCCCGGAGAAGGCAGCATGACATAGATAAATTCATAAAAGGCATCACCGGAAACATGGAGGTGGCCAGTCAGGACACCGCCGTGAACACACCGGTTCCCATGGTGATTTTTCGTCCGGAGAGCGATGACATTATTTGGACCAACGACCGGTTTTTGCAGCTGACGGGGGATCGGGAGCATCTGTTTGATGTGAAGCTGTCCACCGTGCTGCCCAACTTCGACACCCACTGGCTGATGGAGGGCAAGAACGAGTGCCCCACCGAGGTGGAGTACGGATCCCGCCGCTTTTTGGTGTTCGGGCATCTGGTCCGCACCACGGGCAAGGGGGCCGGAGGTTTCCTGGCGACCACCTATTGGGTGGACGTCACCGAGTACAGCCACATCAAGCAGGAGTATCAGGCCACCCGTCCGGTGACGGCCATTTTGCTGCTGGACAACTACGAGGACCTGATGAAGAACCTGGCGGACAACGAGCGCTCCGCCCTGATGTCCGAGATCGACAACCGGCTCAACAGCTGGGTGGAGGGGACGAGCTGCCTGATGCGCCGCTACCAGCGGGAGCGGTATCTGCTCATCTTTGAGGAGCGCTATCTCCAGCAGTTCATCGACAAGAAATTCGACGTGCTGGACGCCATCCGGGAGGTCAAGAACCCCAGCGGCATCAATGCGTCCCTGTCCATCGGCATCGGCAAGGACGGGGAGAGCTTCCAGGAGCTGATCCAGTTTGCCAACCTGTCCATCGAGATGGCGCTGTCCCGGGGCGGCGACCAGGCGGTGATCCGCAACAAGTTCACCTTTGAATTTTACGGCGGCCGCTCGGCGGAGACGGAGAAGCGCACCAAGGTCAAGAGCCGGGTCATGGCCAACGCCCTGAGCGCGCTGCTGGCCGACTCCTCCACCATCTTCATTATGGGCCATAAGTTCCCGGATATGGACGCCACCGGCGCTGCGGTGGGCGTGTGCGTGGCCGCCCGGAAGAAGGGGGTCCCCGCCTACATCATCAAGGACAGCGACCCCAACCCCTCCAAGGCCATCATCGACAAGCTGCTCCAGCAGCCTGAGTATACGGACGCCTTTATGACCGCCCAGGACGCCCTGGTGATGGCAGACAACCGGTCCCTGGTGGTGGTGGTGGACACCAACCGCCCCGAGCAGGTCCAGGCCAGAGAGCTGCTGGAGTCCTGCAACCGGGTGGCTGTCATCGACCACCACCGCAGAGCGGCCACCTACATCGAGGGGGCGGACCTCAACTACCACGAGCCCTACGCATCCTCGGCCAGCGAGCTGGTCGCCGAGCTGCTCCAGTACATTGTGGAGCCCGCCGATCTGCTGCGGGTGGAGGCCGAGGCCCTGCTGGCCGGCATCGTACTGGATACCAAGAACTTTACCATGCGCACCGGCGGGCGCACCTTCGAGGCGGCAGCCTTCCTGCGCCGCTCCGGCGCGGACACCGCTGAGGTGAAGAAGCTCTTCCAGAATAACCTGGAGGGCACCATCACCAAGTACTCCATCATCCAGAATGCCCGGCTCTACCGGGAGAATATCGCCGTGGCGGTGGCGGATAAGCCGGTGGGCCGGGTCACAGCGGCCCAGGCGGCCGACGAGCTGCTGAACATCATCGGCATCGACACCTCCTTTGTCATCTCCCCCGACGGGGACCGGGTGAACATCTCGGGCCGCTCCATGGGGGACGTGAACGTCCAGGTGATTCTGGAAAAGCTGGGCGGCGGCGGCAACGCGGCGGCGGCCGGCGGTCAGGTGACAGGCCGGTCTGTGGTCGATGTGGCCCAGGATCTGGCCCACGCCATCGACCAGTATTTCGAGGATGAGGCGGAGAAGTCCTGAACCTTCCCGCGCTCCGGAATAAATCGTGATGACTGATACGAAACTTACAGATTGAAAGGAACGATACAATATGAAAGTGATTTTGCAGAAGGACGTCAAGGGTCAGGGCAAGAAGGGCCAGCTCATCGAGGCCAGCGACGGCTACGCCCGCAACTTCCTGCTCCCCCGCAAGCTGGCCGTGCTGGCCACCGCTGACAACATGAACACCATGAAGCAGCAGGAGAAGGCCCGCAAGGCCCAGGAGGCCGCCGAGAAGGCCGAGGCCGAGGAGATCGCCAAGAAGCTGAAGGATATCACTGTCAAGGTGACCGCCAAGGCCGGCGAGGGCGGACGTCTCTTCGGCGCCGTCACCTCCAAGGAGATCTCCGAGGCGCTGGCCGAGCAGTTCGGTCTGAACATCGCCAAGACCAAGATCGTCCAGGAGGAGCCCATCAAGGCCTGCGGCGGCTACCAGCTCAAGTGCAAGCTGGGCTACGAGGTGATGGGCACCGTCAACGTGATGGTGGCGGAGGCCTGAGCACCGGGCAGCCGTTTTTCTGAAATGTTTCAAAAAGAGGTGGTATCATGGAAGATGAAGAACTGCTGCTGAAGCAGCTGCCCCACAGTGCGGAGGCGGAACAGGCGGTGCTGGGCTCCATGCTCATCGACCCCCGCTGCATCCCCGATGTGATCGAGCAGCTGCGGGCGGAGGATTTCTATCTCCGGCAGAACCGGGATATCTATGAGACCATCTACTCCATGTTCAACTATTCCCTCACCATCGACCCGGTGACGGTGCTGGACAACATGCGCCAGCACGGGGTGTACGACGAGACCCAGTCCAGAGGCTACATCCTGCAGCTGATGGACACCACCCCCACTGCGGCCAATGTGAAGGAATATGTGGACATCATGAAGGACAAGACCCTGCTGCGGCACATCGCCCAGACGGCAGGGGAGCTGATGGACATGGTCCGTCAGGGGACCGACATGGGTCAGGACGTGCTGGAGGCCGCCGAGCAGCGGATCTATTCCATCCGCCAGGGCCGGGCCAGCCGGGGGCTGACCCCCATCTCCACCGTGCTGATCGACGTGTACGACCGGCTCAGTGAGCTGGCCGCCAGCGACAGCCTGGTGCCCGGCCTGTCCACCGGTCTGGGGGACCTGGATATGGCCATCTCCGGTCTGAACAAGTCCGACCTGATTCTGCTGGCTGCCCGTCCCGGTATGGGTAAGACCTCCATGGCCCTGAATATCCTGCTCCATGCGGGAAAATTCTCCGGCAAGAGCGTGGCCTTCTTCTCCCTGGAAATGAGCCGGGAGCAGCTGGCCCTGCGCCTGATCTCCAACGAGTCCTTTGTGGACAACAAGAAGCTGGTCACGGGCAAGCTGAGCGAGAACGACTGGGAGAAGGTGGCTGCCGCCGCCGACGCCCTGAACCGCACCAAGATCCTCATTGATGACGACTCCACCGTCACGGTGGCCGACATCAACGCAAAGTGCCGCCGCATCGAGGACCTGGGCCTGGTGGTCATCGACTACCTCCAGCTGATGCAGTCCTCGGGCGGCCGCCAGTACTCCGGCGAGAACCGCCAGCAGGCGGTGGCCGATATCTCCCGCGCCCTGAAGATCATGGCCAAGGAGCTGAATGTGCCTGTTTTGTGCCTGTCCCAGCTGTCCCGTGCGGCGGAGGGGCGGACCAACAAGCGGCCCATGCTGTCCGACCTGCGTGAGTCGGGCGCCATCGAGCAGGACGCCGATATCGTCATGTTCATCTACCGCGAGGACTATTATGAGAAGGAGAGCGAGAACCACAACCTGGCCGAGTGCATCATCGCCAAGAACCGCCACGGCGAGACGGGCACGGTGGAGCTGCAGTGGCTGCCTGAGTTCACCACCTTCTCCTCCATTGACCGCAGACACAGCGAGTACTGACAGCCCCGGGAACCGGGGCCTGAGACAAGACATACCGCTTAGGGGGAAACCGGGATGGAGGCCATGAGAAAACTGATCGAGGAATACGGAATGCTGCCCCCGGGGACCCGGGTGCTGTGTGCCGTATCCGGCGGGGCGGACTCACTGTGCCTGCTCCATCGGCTGTGGAAGCTGCGCCCCGCCTTGGGGTTCGAGCTGACCGCCGCCCACTACAACCACTGTCTGCGGGGGATGGAGTCCGATCAGGACGAGGAGCTGGTCCGGGAATTTGTGCGGCTGTGCTGCGGACGGCAGCGCCGCTGGCGGGACGAGAAGGGCGTGGAGCACGACCTGCCCGCTGTGGAGCTCATTGTGGGTAGCGGGGACGTGTTCGGACAGGCCCGGCGCATGGGCCGGGGCCTGGAGGAGACGGCCCGGGAGATGCGCTATGACTTCCTGCGCCGGACCGCCCGGGAGGCGGGCTGCCAGGTCATCGCCACCGCTCACACCGCCAATGACAACGCAGAGACCGTCCTGCTGCACATGGTGCGCGGGACCGGCCTGCGGGGGCTGTGCGGCATCGCCCCGGTCCGGGACGGCCTGATCCGCCCCCTGCTCACCACCACCCGCCGGGAGGTGGAGGAGTATCTGCGCTATTACGGCCTGCCCTGGGCGGAGGACAGCACCAACCGGGATGACACTTATACCCGCAACCGGCTGCGCCACCGCCTGATCCCGGAGCTGGAGGCCATCTCCCCCGGTCTGCTGGAGCGGATGGATCGGATGACCGCCCTGCTCCGGGCAGATGAGGAGTATCTGTCCGGCCTGGCCCGACAGGTCTCGGACCGGGCGCAGCGGCGGGGCGGGGAGCTGACGGTCCCGGCCCGGGAGATCGCGGCCCCGGCCGATCCTGTGGCCGCCCGGGCCGTCCGCCAGCTGATCGGAGCCCTGTGTGAGGGCAATGACAACTGCTCGGCTGCCCATCTGGAGGCGGTGCTGGCCCTGTGCCGTGGGACGGACCCATCCGCCCGGGTGGATCTGCCAAACGGACTGGAAGCCAGGCGGGAATATGAGCTGCTGGTCCTGTCCCCCCGGCCCGCGGCCCCGCTGACGGGGGAGACCCCGCTGGCCATGCCGGGCCGGACCGCCGTGGGCGGCTGGCGTGTGACCTGCCAGGGGGAGATCTATCTGGGACAGCGCCAGGAGCCCTATGAATTTTTCCTGGCCCGGGACAAGGTCCGGGCTGGGATCACCCTCCGGGCCCGGGCGGTGGGAGATCGGCTCCGACTCCCCGGACGGCGGGAAAAAAGCCTGAAAAAATGGCTGATTGACGAAAAAATACCTCTCCAGCGCCGGGACAGGCTCCCGATTCTGGAGGTTTCCGGACAGGTGGCCGCTGCGGCGGCCCTGGGTCCGGATGCGGCCTTTCTCCCGGAGCAGGGCCAGAACGCATGGCATATCATCATTGCGCCGGTCGAGGAGACGGGCGCCGAATAAAGAAAGGAAGAAACTATTATGCTGGAGAAGGATATTCAGGAAGTACTGTTCAGTGAGGAGGCCCTGGCCAAGCGCGTGGACGAGATCGCTCAGGAGATCAACCGGGACTATGAGGGAAAAGAGGTCATGCTCATCAGCGTGCTGCGCGGCTCCTTCGTGTTCATGGCTGACCTGTGCCGCCGGATCGATCTGCCCTGCACCGTGGACTTTATGTCGGTCTCCTCTTACGGCGGCGGCACCTCCTCCACCGGCCAGGTGCAGATCACCAAGGATCTGTCCAGCGACATTGCGGGCAAGGATATCATCGTCATCGAGGACATCCTGGACTCCGGCAACACCCTGAGCTACCTGCTCAAGCTGCTGGAGCAGCGCAAGCCCAACTCCATCCGCCTGTGCACCCTGCTGGACAAGCCCGACCGCCGCGTCAAGCCTGTCACCGTGACCTACTCCGGCTTCACCATCCCCGATGCCTTTGTGGTGGGCTATGGTCTGGACTATGACCAGAAGTACCGCAACCTGCCCTACATCGGAATTCTGAAGCCTGAGGTATACGGCGGGTAAACTTTCATATAATCTGTACAGAACGGATTGTATTTTCAGACAAACTAAGAAAATCGGAAAAGCTCCGAGAAAAAGGAAGTGGTCCTCCTGAAACGATTCAGTGCCCGGGATGTGGGCTTTTATCTGCTGATCTTCCTGATCATGATGATGACCGTCACCACGATCCAGGACATGAATAGAAAGGAAGCACCTGCGTACAGCGAGATCCGGCTGCTGTTTGAGCAGGAGAGAGTGCGCAGCTTCTCCGTGGACAATGACATGCTGCGCATGACCCTGCGGGGAAAGAACGGCGAGAAGGACACCACCATGACTTACGAGCTGGCCAACTTCCAGGTGTTCTACAACGACATGCACGAGCTGATCGACAGCCAGCATGAGGCCGGCATCCTGGAGTCCTACGACTACCCTGCGGGCTGGAAGGAGCCCTGGTGGCTGTCCTACATGCCCTATGTCCTCCTCCTGGTAGGCATGGGCGGCGTGATGTATATTATGGTCCAGCGGCAGAACAACGCCGGCGGCGGCGGAGCCGGGGCGGCCAAGTTCGGCCATGCCCACACCCGCACCCTGGAGGAGACCGGCAAAAAGGTCACCTTTGAGGACGTGGCCGGCGCCGACGAGGAGAAGGAGGAGCTGCGGGAGATCGTGGAGTTCATGCGCGCCCCCCAGAAGTTCATCGACCTGGGGGCCCGCATCCCCAAGGGTGTGCTGCTGGTGGGCCCTCCGGGCACCGGTAAGACCCTGATCGCCAAGGCGGTGGCCGGTGAGGCCGGGGTCCACTTCCTGTCCATCTCCGGCTCCGACTTTGTGGAGCTCTATGTGGGCGTGGGCGCCAGCCGCGTCCGTGACCTCTTTGATCAGGCCAAGAAAGAGGCACCCGCCATCGTCTTTATCGACGAGATTGACGCTGTGGGCCGCCAGCGCGGCACCGGACTGGGCGGCGGTCACGACGAGCGTGAGCAGACCCTGAACCAGCTGCTGGTGGAGATGGACGGCTTTGCCAGCAACGAGGGGGTCATCGTGATGGCGGCTACCAACCGCCAGGATATCCTGGACCCCGCCCTGCTGCGCCCCGGTCGATTTGACCGGCAGATCTATGTGGGTCTGCCCGATATCAAGGGCCGTGAGGAGATTTTGAAGGTCCACGCCCGGAAAAAGCCCCTGGGTGAGGACGTGTCCCTGAGCGATGTGGCCAAGGCCACCGCCGGGTTCACCGGCGCGGACCTGGAGAACCTGCTCAATGAGGCCTCCCTGCTGGCCGCCCGGGCGGACCGGAAGTTCCTGGTCATGTCCGACCTGGAGCAGGCCATGATGAAGGTGATCGCAGGTCCCGAGAAGAAGAGCCGGGTGGTCACCCCCGCCGCCAAGCGGCTCACCGCCTACCACGAGGCGGGCCACGCGGTGGTCATCCACCAGCTGCCCACCCAGGACCCGGTCCATCAGATCACCATTATCCCCCGGGGCATGGCGGGGGGCATGACCATCTCCCTGCCCCAGGAGGACCGCTCCTATCTCTCCCGCCGGGAGCTGGAGGAGCGCATCGCTGTCTGCCTGGGCGGCCGTGTGGCCGAGCAGATCGTTCTGGGCGATATCTCCACCGGAGCGTCCAGCGATATCCAGAAGGCCTCCTCTGTGGCCCGGGACATGGTGACCAAGTACGGCATGAGCGAGGAGCTGGGCACCATCGCCTACGGAAACGAGAGCGACGAGGTCTTTATCGGCCGCTCTATGGCCCAGACCCGGCCCTACTCTGAGGAGGTGGCCGGCCGGATCGACCAGGAGGTCAAGCGGATTGTGGATCAGGCCTACGTTGTCTGCCAGAAGATCTTGACCGAGAAGCGCGCTGAGCTGGAGCTGACCGCCAGGTATCTGCTGGAGCACGAGACCATGGAGGCAGCCGTCTTTGAAAAGGTGTTTACCGATCCCCAGGCCCAGGAGTTTGCCGGCCTGATGGACGCAGATCCCGCATAATAGGTTTCAGAAAGTGGAACGACGCAAGTCGTTCCACTTTTTTTATGGGGTTGAAAATCCCCATTGACAAAAGTGTCTATTGCTGATAGACTATACTTGTCTATTAGGAGTAGACAACTGGAGGTGTACGAAATGACCGACTATGTGCTGGGCGCGGTGGAGTCCAGATTTGCCGACCTGGTGTGGAGGAACGCGCCCATTGCCAGCCGGGAGCTGGTGAAGCTGTGCGAGCAAGAGCTGAACTGGAAGCGGACCACCACCTATACCGTGCTGAAAAAGCTGGGGGAGCAGGGGCTGTTCCGGCTGGAGGACGGCGTGGTCACCGCCCTGGTGGGGCGGGAGGACTACTACGCCGCCCAGGGGGAGCGGTTTGTGGAGGAGAGCTTTCACGGCTCCCTGCCCGCCTTCCTGGCGGCCTTCACCCGGCGGAAGGCCCTGACCCAGGATGAAATCGCGGAGATCCGGGAGATGATCGACCGGGCGGAGGAGGATTGACATGGACGCTGTCTTTCTGAAAATCGTCAATATGGCCCTGTCCGCCGGGTGGCTCATCGGGGCGGTGCTCATCCTGCGGCTGATTTTAAAGAGATGCAATGCCCCCAAGTGGCTGATCTGCGGTCTGTGGGTGCTGGTGGCGGTGCGGCTGGTGTGCCCTGTCTCACCGGAGAGCGCATTTTCTCTGGTGCCCAGTGCGGACCCGCTGCCCCCTGAGATTCTGGAGGGGCCGGTGGAGCACTGGTCCCCTGATCCCGCTCCCGGCGATCCCATCCAGGGGGCGGCCCCAGAGATTGAAGATTCAGAGGGGGGCACAGTGTCGTCCACCAAGGCCGTCTACCTGATGGGTGGGCTGACCACCCTCTGGCTGGTGGGCGTGGGCGTGATGCTGGGCTGTGCCCTGTGGTCCTATCTTCGGCTGAGAAAGCAGGTGGCCCCCTCGGTGGAGGAGGACGGGGTGTGGCTGTGCGACCATCTGCCCAGTCCCTTCATTCTGGGCCTGGTGCGGCCCCGGATCTACCTGCCCTCCCACCTGACCGGCCCGGCCCGGGCGGCGGTGGTGGCCCACGAGCGGGCCCATCTCGCCCGCCGTGACCACTGGTGGAAACCCTTTGGATTCCTGCTGCTGACCCTCTACTGGTTCCATCCCCTGGTCTGGGCGGCCTATCTCCTGCTGTGCCGGGATATCGAGTCGGCCTGCGACGAGAAGGTGGTCCGGGACATGGACCTGAGCGCCCGGAAGGACTACTCCAATGCCCTGCTGGACCTGAGCCTGCCCAGGCGTCAGATCACCGCCTGCCCCCTGGCCTTCGGCGAGGTGGGTGTGAAAGAAAGGGTGAAAAACGTGCTGAATTATAAGAAGCCGGCCTTTTGGGTTGTGCTTGGAGCCATTGCGGCGGTTGTGATCGTGGCGGTCTGTTTCCTCACCGACCCGAAAACTCCCGACCCTGAGGAGCCGTATGCCATTACGGACGAGGGTGCGGTCCAGTGGCTGGACTACCGGGAGGACCCGGCAGGTATGCCAAATACGGAGCGCCGCTGCACTCTGCCCGAGTACCCGGAGTACACCTTTGTCTGGACCCAGGACAAGGTCTGGTTTGAAAACCAGTGGGGAAACTGCATTCTGCTGAGCGGAATGCCGGTGTACAGCGTCTATTTTGCCGACCTCAACGGGGACGGCTTCCGGGAGGTCTGCGCCAATGTGGGCTTCGGCTCCGGTATGATCGACGAGCGCATCGAGGTCTGTGACCTGGCCAATGACCAGACCAATACCCTGTCCGACCGGGGAAAGTATGACTATAACCTGGTCCTGGAAAACGGGGTAATGATGGCTCAAAAATATGCCTACCCCAAGCACGAACGGGATACGCCGCTGGAGTCGGGGATACTGTATCTGGAGCATGGGACGCTGGCCGCAGAGATGGCAGAGCCCCAGAGAGATCTGGATGTGGCGATCTTTACCGCTGTTCGGAATCACTTCCGTGGGGCATTTCCGGCCGGTATTGAGGTGGAGAGCCACCACATTTTCGGGCAGATGGAGCTGTGCGGCGTGCCCAAGGAAGGAAACAGCGACTGGTGCGGCCAGACCGTCGTCTATGCCCTGGTACTGTACGAGCGATATGTGTATGGACCTGACGACCTCAAGGTGGCAGGGGGCAGCTGTGTGCCCACCATTCTGACCTTTGATGAGCATACGGATGGGACCCTCACCCTGGCCGAGTACTGGGAGCCCGGGGACGGGGACAGCTACAACAAGGACCTGGAGGAGCGTTTCCCGGAGGAGTACCGGAAGGAGCTGGAGCCGGAGAACTGGAACAAGCTGGTGGAGATATTGAAGCAGAGAAATCTGTCTCGGGCGCGTTCGCTCTCTGCCCGGTTCTATCCCCCAAAATCCTGAACAGAAAAACGGCACGCTGGCAAAAAACCAGCGTGCCGTCTTTTTACAGATTTTGCAGCTCCCGCAAAGTCTCCTGGATGGTCTTTTGAGGGAGATAGACCGCAGCCATCTCGGTCAGCTGGGCCAGGGTCAGGGAGTGGGCGGCGGCCACCATGGGGTGGCGCATCAGCCTGCCGAAGCGCCGCTGAAAGACGGCGCGGGACCGGGGGTCGCTGAGCAGCTCACCCACGGTGATCTTGTTCTGTTTCAGGTCCAATCTGTTCACCTCCTACCCCACAGCTTATGCACCGCCCTGAGGAAAAGAACGTCTGTCAGCGCACAATTTCTTGACTTTGCGGGGGCAGGAGGATATACTTTAACTATATTCCATTTAAATAGACAGAGGAAAGGGTGCAAAGATGAAAAGAGGAACACTCAGAAATATGATGAAGACAAACCAGGACGCATTGAAGCAGAAAAAGACAGTGGCGACGGTCTATTTTGTACTGCGTTTCCTTGTGCTGATTGTGATGGTGGCCCAGTTCTTCAACGGGAATTTTGAGAATGTGTTTCTCTGTATCCTGACACTGATCCTCTTTCTGCTGCCCACGATTTTTGAGCGCAAGCTGAAGATCGATCTGCCGGACACATTGGAGATCATCATTCTGCTCTTCATCTTTGCCTCTGAGATTTTGGGTGAGATCCAGTCCTACTACACCACCTACCAGGGCTGGGATACCATGCTCCATACGCTCAACGGCTTCCTCTGTGCCGCCATCGGCTTCTCCCTGGTGGACATGTTCAACCGGAACGACCGGTTTTCCCTCCAGCTCTCCCCGGCGTTTATGGCCATTGTGGCCTTCTGCTTCTCCATGACCATCGGCGTGCTGTGGGAATTTTTTGAGTGCTTTATGGACCAGTTCTTCCTGCTGGATATGCAGAAGGACGCCATTGTAAACCAGATCTCCTCTGTGATGATGGACCCCACCGGCGGAAACACTCCGGTGATTATCCGGGATATCACGGACGTGATCGTGGTGGCCGGCGGCAAGGAGATCCCCCTGGGTCTGGGCGGGTTCCTGGACATCGGGATCCTGGATACCATGAAGGACCTGTTTGTGAACTTCATCGGAGCCGTGGTGTTCTCCTTTGTGGGCTACTTCTATGTGAAAAGCCGCGGCAAGGGCCCCTTTGCCCGCCGCTTCATCCCCAAGGTCCAGCAGGAGCTAGACGATTCCAAGGAACAGAATCAGTAAATCAATCTGTCAGCGGACGCCGAAGAATTCGGCGTCCGCTTTTTTAATTTGTTGGTTTTACGTATAAGAGCATGGTGGGAGGGCATACTACTCTCATCCATTGAAAAGGAGGACAATCAAATGGACCATCATGTGAACAATACGATCCACTGCAGCGTAGACAGCTGCGCTCACCACGATGCCAAGAACTACTGTACCCTGAATGAGATCAAGGTAGGCTGCTGCGACTGTCAGCCCACCAGCTGCCGCGGCACCGAGTGTGCTTCCTTCCAGGCGGATGCCAAGGGCCTGAAGTAAAGCCCAATTCAGAAAAAATACGCGCCGTGGAGCTGATCCATGGCGCGTATTTTTTACTTAGCTCAGATGCAGACCGTAGAACCCGACCAGGGCCAGGGCCATCAGACCCAGGGTAAAGAGGGCGATGGGAGAGCCGCGGAACAGGCGGGGGCACTGGTCGAAATCCACCGCCTCCCGCAGGCCCGCAAAGCTCATCAGCACAATGAGCACACCCAGACCGCCGAAGAAGGCGTAGGTCACAGCCTGTCCCAGCTCGTATCCACGGCTGGAGGCCAGATAGGCGGCGCTGAGGGCGGCACAGTTGGTGGACATAGAGGCCAGGCTCCCATCCAGGCGGCGGGAGAGCTCGGGCAGGCAGGCGCTGAGAAATTTGCGCAGCAGCCAGACCGTGCTCAGGGCGATTACGGTAAAGGACAGGGTACGGAAATGCCCCAGCCCATAGCGCTGGAGGACCAGCACATCCATCAGCCAGGTGAGGAACACGGTGATGACCATGACCAGCAGGACGCTGATCCCGGCGCGGCGGGCTTCCCGAGGACTGCGGAAAGCCTCCATCCGCGTGCCCACGCCCAGGGTGTTGACCAATATAAAGTTTTCCGACAGGAGGGCGGCCAGAGCCGCTCCGGTCAAATGGACAGGATTCATACTGCTGTCCTCCTTTTCAAGCTGGGCGGGGATCAGACCTCTCCGTCCGTATAGTTCACGTTTTCGCCCTTGTCCAGGTTGGCCACCACGGCCAGGGCTTGGTTGACGCCGGTCATCACGGCATTGGAGGTGACGGTGGCTCCGGATACGGCATCAATGGCGTTGGTACCGGACAGGCTGAGGGTGCCGGAGCGGCCCACAAAGCGGTTCAGGAAGGCGGGGGTCAGGGCCTGGGTGCCCATGCCCTGGATCTCCTGGTGGTCGGTGATGGCCACACCGGTCACCTTGCCGTCCAGGTCCACGCCCACCACCATGTTGATGGGGCCGTGGAAGCCGGGGGTCTGGACCTCCACGCAGTAGCCGATCAGGTCGCTGCCGCTGTAACCGGCGGAGATGCTGATGGCGTTGGGGGAGCGGTATGGGGTTTCGGTGCGGATCTGGGCGTCCGGCATAGCCAGAGAGAGGATATCCTGCTCCATCTGGTGCTCCTGGCGGGCGGTATCCAGGTCGGTGGCCGAGTGGACGCCGGAGATGAGCAGAATGACGGCCAGCAGCGTACCGGCAACCGGCAGAACACACTTGATCTGGTCCAGATATTCCTCACCGGGCATGGTGCCCTGCTGGTGGATGGGGTGGTGGAATTTGGGTTTGACAAACCGGATGGCGGACAGGCTCCTGCCAACCTTCTGGAACCACTGATGGGTGAGGGTCATGGGGCGCACGCCGAAGCGGCGGGGCATACCGGCCCGGTCCAGCAGCCACACCACGCAGTTCATGGTCAAAATGGCCCAGCCCACGCCGTCGGGATAGGAGCCGTAATGGCGGAGCAGGACGGTGAGTACGCCGCAGCCCACGCCGAAGAGCACATGGCCCCGGGGGGTGACAGGGGAGGTGGTGTAGTCGGTGGCCATGAAGAAGGCGCCCAGGATCAGGCCGCCGCTGCACAGCTGAGCGGTCATCCACTCAAGGCCGGAGCCGGCCTGGGGGGTGAAGAAGGTGAGCAGGGCCACGGTGCCCACAAAGGCCGCAGGGATGCGGATGGAGATGACGCCCCGGGCCAGCAGGTACAGTCCGCCCAGCAGCAGCATGAAGATGGACACCTCGCCGATGGCGCCGCCGTGCTGGCCCATCATCATCTGACCGAACTCCAGCGGGGGGAGCTGGCCGTTATGCAGGTAGGACATGGGGGTGGCGGTGGAGACCACGTCCACCGGAGCGCCAAATACAGGCACCCAATGGAGTGCGTCGCTCCAGGTGGTCATCATGTGGGGGAAGGTACACAGCACCATGCGGCCGGCCAGGGCCGGGTTCATAAAGTTGCCGCCCAGACCGCCGTAGAACTGCTTGACCACAACGATGGCGAAGATGCCGCCCAGGACGGGGGCCCAGTAGGAGGCGGTGACCGGCAGGGTCATGGCCAGCAGCAGGCCGGTGACACAGGCAGACAGGTCCCGGGTGGTGTCTGGCTTGCCGGTCAGACGGCGGTAGAGGTATTCGGAGAGGACACAGGTGATGATGCTCACCGCGGTGAGGGTGAGCACTCTGGGCCCGAACAGGTAGACGGACATGCCCAGGGAGGGGAGCAGGGCCACGATCACATCCAGCATAATGGAGCGGGTGGAGCCTTCCCGGGACAGCTGTGGAGGCACATGGGCCGTAGTAGGACAGAGATTCACTTGTCGGCCTCCTTTTGAAGCAGGATTCTGGCAGAGCGGACACTCTGGACCAGACGGATATTGGAGGGACAGACGTAGGAGCAGCAGCCGCAGTCCATGCAGTCCTGGGGGTGGAGCCGCTCCAGCTGGTCCAGATCCTTGGCCCGCAGGGCCCGGTGGATGAAGATGGGGGCCAGGTGCATGGGGCAGGAGTAGACGCACTTGCCGCAGCGGATGCAGGTAGAGGGCTTCTGGGGCACGGGGCGCTCCCAGTCGGCCAGACAGAGCAGGCTGTTGGTGTTTTTGATGACAGGCGCGGTGAGGTCCTGGAGGGTGACGCCGGACATGGGGCCGCCCAGCAGCATCAGGTCGGGCTGACAGCGGAAGCCCTCGGCGGCAGTGACCAGGTCCTTCAGGGGGGTGCCGATGGGGACCCACAGGTTGCGGGGGCGGTTCACGGCACCGCCCGAGACCGTGATGGCCCGGTGGGTGACCGGCCGGCCCTTGGCGATGGCCTCGCCGGCCGCGAAGGCGGCAGCCACGTTGAACACCACGCACCGCACATCCAGCGCGGCGCCCTGGGGCGGGACCTCCCGCTTGGTAATGGCCTGGACGATCTGCTTTTCCCCGCCCAGGGGGTAGCGGGAGGGGAGAATGTGCAGCTCGACCCGGATGTCCTTTTTCCGGACCTTCCGCTCCAGGTCCTCCATGGCGTTGAGCTTGTCACCCTCGGCGGCAATGACGGCCCGCTGTACGCCGATGGCCCGGGCCAGGGCCCGGGTTCCCAGCAGGATCTGGGCGCCCCGCTCCAGCAGCAGGCGGTGGTCGGCGGTGATATAGGGGTCGCTCTCCGCGGCGTTGACGATCAGGGTGTCGGCCCGGCCGCGGGCGGAGAGAATCTTCCAGTAGGCGGAGGTGAAGTCCCGGCCCATGTCGGTGACGCCGGCCTCGCGGATGCGGGTCAGGATGTCCTCCTGGGAGATGTTGTCCAGCACCAGGGGCGTCAGGGGATTGGAGCAGGGGGTGTTGTTCCCGTCATTGGAGATGACAATGGCGGGGACGGTGTCTCCCCAGGGGTAGGGGCGGGGCTGGATGGCCTCCACCATACCGGAGACACTGGAGTGGATATTGGCACCCTGCTCTCCGTCGGCCTGAGCAATCAGCTGACCGACCTTGACCCGCTCGCCCACCCGGACCAGGGGGATGGAGCAGGGCCCGGTGCTCATGTCCAGAGGAATGGCGATCCGGGCGGGCGCGATATCCAGATGCACCAGCGGCTTGCGCCGGGTGCTTTCTTTTCGGGCAGCGGGATGGATCCCGCCAAAAAAAGAATGACCCATGGGTACCTCCTCGTACATCCGAGGTGTGATATCAGTCAGATGTGCGAAACTTGTAAAATTCAACCTGATTCCTTCTAATGATACTCAACAGGAGGGAGAATGTCCAGCGTATTTCGTAAAATTCATAGAAAGGACAAAAACCCCGCCTATTCCAATAGAAATAGGCGGGGTTTTGACGAATTTAAAAATCAGGGGAAGATGGCTCATGCTCCAGCAGCTCCCCGGAGAGGGTGCGGTAGAAGTTGGCCAGGGCGATGTTCAGATAGGGCCGGAAAAACAGGTCCACCGGGAAGAGAAGCAGCAGGATCAGGGCAGAGGTCTTTTTACTGGTGACGGACTGAATGAGCTGTACCTGCAAGAGGTCCAGGTTGATGGTCTCAGCCTGAAGCGCCGTCTGGAGGATGGGGGCTATGACCGTCATCAGAACACCCACCGCGATGAGGAACTGGAGCAGATACCAGGGCCAGAAGGACAGGTGCAGCTTGACCAGGGCCCAGATGCGGCCGCGGGTCATCTCTGCGCTGCGCCGGACCGCAGTGTTGCAGCCGGCATCCGGGTAGTCGTGCAGCAGGTAGGGGGCCAGGGAGTAGCGCAGGGCAATGAGCAGGACTGCCAGATAGACCAGCACAAAGGACAGAAGGAGATAGCGCTGGAGTTCGAGGGAGTTATACATGTTGATGCCGATGGTCAGCAGGATCGGAAGGAAAAACGTGGAGTACACCATCATGCACACAGCGGCCCACAGGAAGATGCGCAGCCAGATGAGGGCATTCATGCCCAGCACCCGGCCGGGCATCCCAAAGCCGTCCAGCAGAGATCCGTACCCGGTGTGCTGTCTGCGGGCGGTGCACAGGGACCAGGCGTTGTAGCCGTAGCCCATGACGGCCTTGTACAGGAACAGCAGCACGGTGAGGAACAAAGCCATCCATGTGCCGAAGCTGTGGTCATAGATCAGATCTTCGGGGGATACGGCGGGCAGAAAGATGGACAGGACGTTGGAAAGGACATCCGTCAGCAGAAGGTAGGTCAGGGTGAGCAGAATGGCGGGTGGGACAGCGGCACGCATAGCCTGTTTGGCGGATACTTTCAGGGTGCGGGATCGGATGGGCATAGTGGTAATTCCTCGTTTCTATTCGATTACGGCAGCGGAGAGGTGGACTTAAGTGTCCCACTTCTCCATGACAGCCAGCAGCTGATCGGCCAGCTTGGCCAGATCCTTGTTGGTCCGTCCGCGGCTGCGGACCACCAGCTCCTGGAGCTGATTGGACACATCGGTCAGGCGGACATAGGCGGGGGAGGCGGCAGAGGCGCCGCCGCTGATCTTCTTGGGCTCCAGGACCACGCCGGGGGCCAGCATGGTGTTGGCGGCCAGGTCGTAGACCTCCTGGTACAGGGGGGCGTGGGCGGGGATGCCCAGCTGATTGAGGGACTGGGCAAAGTGCTCGGTGACTGCGGCGTCGCCGTGGACCACAAAGACATGGTCCGGGGTGGGGGAGAAGTGCTGCACCCAGGCGGTCAGATGGGTCCGGTCGGCGTGGGAGCTCAGACCCTTGAAGTTGACGATCCGGGCCTGGACGGCGATCTCCTCACCAAAGAGGCGGACCGATTTGGCCCCCTCCAGCAGGCGGCGGCCCAGGGTGCCCTCGGCCTGATAGCCCACAAAGACCACGGCGCACTCCGG
>JAHHSD010000037.1 GCA_020025425.1 Oscillospiraceae bacterium | reverse complement strand
CCCCCAAGCCTGCGCCCAACCCCGCTCCGGCCCCTGCCGGTGTGACCCGGGATCAGGCCATCAATGCGGCCCTGTCCCATGCCGGTGTCAGCCGCGCCCAGGCCTATGATCTGGATGCGGAGTTGGACGACGGCTGCTGGGAGGTCGACTTCAAGTCCGGCAGCATGGAGTACGAGTATAAGATCAACGCCCTGAACGGCGGAGTGAACTCCTATAAGTCGGAGCTGGATGATTGATTTTATTCGCATAAACGAATAAGAAGTGCATACTATAAAACAAACGGAGTACCGATTTCGGTACTCCGTTTGTTTTATGCGGGAGGGAAAACAGAATGACTCCAGGGCACTGTTCTGGTAAAAATGCTGTAAAACAGCTGATGATATTCACACAGATTACATACAAAACGTATAATATGAATAAATATTCGTTTTATACTTGAAATATACGAATAATTATGCTAGACTAATCCCAACATCAAACAAGACCCCGTGACATGAAAGGGAGAGAAAGAAATGAAAAAGTCCAGCAAAATGAAGAAAATCACCACTGCGGCCCTGGGCCTGGCACTTGTATTTTCTAATGTAACCAATGCATACGCATGTACCGGTATCTACGTCGGCAGCGGCGTGAGTGAGACGGGCAGCACCTTCATCGGACGGTCGGAGGACATCGGCGATATGTACGGCAAGGTGTTCGAGGTCAAGCCCGCTCAGGACTGGCCCGAGGGCTCCATGTACCAGGACTCCTACGGCTTCTCTATGAAGAACCCCAGCCACACCTACGCCTACAACGTGGTGCGGGACTCCTACGCCTACGGTGAGGGCATGAAGGATGCGGACGGCCACGATGTGGGCGAGCCCTACGGCGCAGCCGGCATGAACGAGAAGGGTGTGGCGGTGACTGCCACCGTCTCCACCGATTACAACGAGAAGGCTGAGGCGGCCGATCCCCTGGTGGACACCGGCATCTGCGAGATCTCCATTACCAGCGTGCTGCTGGGCGGTGCGGCTACTGCCAAGGAGGGCGTTCAGCTCCTGGCCAATATCATTGATGAGCACGGCGCCGGCGAATGCAACGCCATTGTCATCAGCGACCCCAACGAGGCCTGGTACTTTGAGGTGGTCTCCGGCCACCAGTATGCGGCCATCAAGCTGCCCGACGACAAGGTGGGCCTGAATCCCAACATCACCCTGCTGGGTGAGATCGACCCGGAGGACACCGAGAACGTGATTGTCTCCAAGGATCTGGTCAAGACCGCCGAGGAGGGTGGTTTCCTGAAGCTGGGCGAGAACGGCAAGATCCATGTAGCCAAGTCCTACGCCAATGAAAACTCCGGCAAGGGTCAGTACAGCCGGTACTATCAGGGCCTCTACTATGTGAACCCCGAGGAGGCCGCCAAGCTGGATGTGGAGAACATCAACAACAACGAGAACCCCCTGTCCCTGATGATCGACCCCGTGAAGAAGCTGAGCACCCTGGAGGCCCTCCAGTATCTGGCTTATCGGGGCGAGGGCAGCGCCATGAACAGCAACGAGAACCCGGACATCTATCCCATCGGCAACACCAGACAGAGCGAGTGCCACGTCTTTGAGCTGCGGCAGGACATGCCCGCCGAGCTGGCCACCATCCAGTGGCAGGCCATGGCCGACGCCGACTTCTCCGTCTTTGTTCCCTTCTACGGCGCCCTGCTGACCGACACCAACGAGCACTACCAGAAGGAAGGCGAGGAGTTTGTGGAGGGCTCCATCAACTGGAACTTCCAGACCATCAACAATATTTGCAGCGAGAACCGGGAGAAGTTCGGCGCCAATGTGAAGGCGTATTTTGAGCAGTATCAGGAGAGCCTGATCCAGCAGCAGAGTGCCGTGGACCAGGAGATGGTCAAGATCCTGGCCAAGGATAAGGAGCTGGCCAAGGAGAAGGCCACCGCGCTGGGCGACAGCCTGGGTCAGCAGATCTTTGAGATGTCCGACTCCGTGCTGAAGGAGCTCCAGGCCTATGTGGAGGCCGGCGATTACACCGAGGCCTTTGTCCCCACCGCTATGACCAACAAGGTGATGCCCAAGTACGACTTTGACCAGATCGGCGGTACCGGTCTGGACGAGAAGGAGGAGCAGCAGACCCCCGACCAGTCCGCTGCCCCCGAGCAGGAGTCCGGCTCCAACAATACGGCCATTGCAGTCGCGGCCGGTGTTGTGATCGTGGCTGTGATCGGCGGCTACGTGTTCTACAAGAATAAGAAGTAAAATTACCATGTGATTCAAACTCCCCCGGTGTCCTGAGACACCGGGGGAGTTTTGGTTCCCTTTGCAAAAAGAAGGTGCTATACTGAGAAAAACAGGGATGCAACCGAAAGTTGCCATGGAGTTGGTAGAAAAAAGCCTCTCTGTTTGGTACAGTGGAGGCGGAGGTGGAGGATATGACACTTGGAGAACAGATCAAAGAGCTGAGGCTTCAGCGGGGAATGTCCCAGGAGAAGCTGGCAGAGAGCATGGGAGTCAGCCGTCAGGCGGTGACCAAGTGGGAGAGCGGTCAGTCCGCCCCCAGCACAGGGGAGAGGGGGCTGCCGCCCGCCGGCGGAAAAACGGGGCCGCGGCCCTGCTGGGGCTGGGCCATCTGGGGGGCATATAAGATATTTTCTGTTGAAGTCAGACCGCTCAAAGTTACTCTGACATTGCAAAATAGAAGGGGTGAATTTATGGGATTTTGGTGGTTTATGCTTGTGTGTGATCTGCTCATTCCGGCGGCAATGGGGATTACAGGTTACAGGATATGGAAGCATTGTCCCAGCAAGATCAACCCCACTTCAGGGTATCGGACAAGACGCTCCATGCAGAATATGGAGACATGGAAATTTGCCAATACCTATTGCGGACAGCTATGGTATAAAGCCGGGCTGATTCAGGTGCTTCCGACGATTGCGGTACATGTACAATATGTGAACCGTGAGGTCAATGAAATAGGAATTGCTTCACTGGTCATTGTTGGTGTACAGTTAACGGTCATGCTGCTGTCGATCATCCCGGTAGAAAAAGCCCTGAAAAAGAAATTTAACAAGGATGGAACTGTTCGCTGAATTCGGATACTCCTGACACTCATACCTGCCCAGGCACAAAAGGCCCCGGACGCTATGCGTCCGGGGCCTTTTCTTCTCTATTTTTAAGCTGCGAAGCTTACTTGTTGCTGCGGCGCCAGATGTGCATTTTCTCGGCGTCCTGGATCAGCTGCTCGCGGAAGTCGGGGTGAGCAATGCCGATGAGCTGCTCGGCGCGCTCCCAGGTGGACAGGCCCTTCAGGTTGACCATGCCGTACTCGGTGACGATGTAGTGGCCGCAGGAGCGGGGGTCGGTGACGATGGAGCCGCTGGCCAGGGTGGGGACGATGCGGCTCTTGGTCACGCCGTCCTTGCCGGTGACGGTGGAGGACATGCAGATGAAGCTCTTGCCGCCCTTGGACAGGTAAGCGCCCATGACGAAGTCCAGCTGGCCGCCGGTGCCGGAGATATGCTTGGTGCCGGCGGACTCGGCGTTGACCTGGCCGAACAGGTCGATGTCAATGGCGTTGTTGATGGAGATGAAGTTGTCGATCTGGCTGATGATAAAGGGATCGTTGGTGTAGTCCACGGGGGCGGCCATCACCTCGGGGTTGCGGTCCATGTAGTCATACAGCTTCTGGGTGCCGGCGGCGAAGGCGTAGACCTGACGGCCCTTGTCCAGGTTCTTGTACTTGCCGGTGATCTTGCCGGCGTTGGCGATGTCCACGAAGCCGTCCACATACATCTCGGTGTGAACAGACAGGTCCTTCAGATCGGACTGGGCGATCATGGAGCCGATGGTGTTGGGCATGCCGCCGATGCCAAGCTGCAGGCAGGCGCCGTTGGGGATCTGGGGGACCACCAGGTTGGCCACAGCGGTATCCACCTCGGTGGGAGCGCCGCCGCTGGCCAGCTGAGCCACGCCGTCGGCCTCGCCCTCAACCACCATGTCCACGTCGCGGATGTTGATTTCGGTGCCGTTCAGGCCAAAGACCCAGGGCATCTTGGGGTTGACCTCCACGATGATCTTCTTGGCGCGCTCCAGCATGTCGGCCAGGTGGGAAGCACCCAGGGCGAAGCTGAAGTTGCCGTGGCTGTCCATGGGAGTGACCTGGAGCATGGCCACATCCACCTCGATGTTCTCACGGTAGAAGCGGGGCAGCTCGGAGTAGCGCATGGGGCTGAAATAGCCCATGCCCTTGGTGATGATCTTGCGGTCCACGCCGGTGCAGTGCCAGGAGTTCCAGGTGAAGTGGTCGCCGGCGTCGTCGGCCTTGGCGATCTCGGGCATCCACAGGGTCACGCCGCCGCGGATCTTCACGTCGGTCAGCTCGTCCTTGCGGGCGGCCAGGGCCTTATCCAGGGAGACGGGGTGGTTGGTGCACCAGCCGTAATCGACCCAGTCGCCGGACTTGACGATCTTGACGGCTTCCTCGGGGGTGGTCAGCTTCTCCTGATACATAGCTTGATAATCCATTGTAAAAACCTCCAATTTCTATCTGTATTGGGAACTTACTTGTATGATACCGCCAGCGGGGCGGGGATTCAAATGTCCAGATAGTAGGGCTTCATCAGACTGTGCTGCTCGGTGGAGTCCTTGGTCTGGTTGGATTTCATCGGCTCCATGGGCATGCCCCGGCGGCCCATGCCGCCGCCGCTGTGCCGCTTCTGGCCGTTGGTTCCGTTCTTCTGGGGGGCGGACTGCTGGGCGCCGTGCTTTTTCCGGCCGGAGCCCTTGCGGGCCTGCTCCTCGGCGTGGGCCTTCTGAAGCTGCTTCTCCTGATGGGCGGGCTGGGTCTTGCCGGCGGAGGATCTCTTTCGTCTGCGGGCGGGGCGCTGCTCCTGCTCCGGAGCGGGAGCGGGGGCGGCAGACCGGGTCACACTGCGGCGGGGGGCCAGCAGCCGGGCGGTGGCGTCCATGATGTGGTCGCCGGCCAAACCCCCTGGCCGGGAGAACTCGGTCCGGGGCATGGCGCTGCCGGTCTCCAGGTGGGAGCCGGGACGGGTCAGCTTGGGGCGCTGGGACAGATGGATGGACTCCAGGGGCTCCACAGGCTCCTCCTGGCGGACCTCCTGGGAGACGGTCAGCTCGGGCTGAGCCGGCTTTTTCCCTCTCCGGCGGCGGCGCCTGCCGGCGGACTGCTCCTGCTCCGGTGCGGGGGCGGGCTTGCGCTCCTCCCGCTGGGCCTGGACCGCCTTGGCGGCGGCTGCGCGCTCCTGATGGCGGGCGCGGGCAGCGCTGCGGGCCTCGGCGTCCTCCTCGTTGATGATGCGGCCGTTCTTGTCCCGCTTGGGGGCCTCCAGCACCACCATGGGGAAGGGGTGATCCTCCTCCACGGGGATGGTGCGGCCGATCAGCTTTTCGATCTCCCGGAGCAGGGGCTTCTCGCCAAAATCGCAGAAGGCGATGGCCTCACCGCCCCGTCCGGCCCGGCCGGTGCGGCCGATGCGGTGGACGTAGGTCTCGGGGACCTCGGGCAGGTTGTAGTTAAAGACGTGGGACAGCTCCTCGATATCCAGGCCGCGGGCGGCGATGTCGGTGGCCACCAGGCAGCGGACGGCCCCCTGCTTGAAGTCGCTCAGGGCCTGCTGGCGGGCGGTCTGGCTCTTGTTGCCGTGAATGGCGGCGGCGGTGATCCCCAGCTTTTCCAGGTCCCGGGCCACCTTGTTGGCCCCGTGCTTGGTGCGGGTAAAGATCAGGGCGTTCTGCACGCCCTTCTCCCGGATCAGCTGGGCCAGCAGCTTGGTCTTGTTGTTCCGGTCCACAAAGTAGACGCTCTGCTCGATGGCCTCCACCGGGGAGGACACCGGGTCCACCGCCACCCGGGCGGGGTTTTGGAGGAGAGAGTCTACCAGCTTGGTGATCTCCTTGGGCATGGTGGCCGAGAAGAGCATGGTCTGCTTCTCCCTGGGGAGCCACTTGAGGATCTTCTTCACATCGTGGATGAAGCCCATATCCAGCATCCGGTCGGCCTCGTCCAGGACAAAGATCTCGATGCTGGACAGGTCCAGCAGCTTCTGCTGGTACAGGTCGCCCAGCCGGCCGGGGGTGGCCACCAGGATGTCCACGCCGCGCTTGAGCCGGTCCACCTGGGGACCCTGGCCCACGCCGCCGAAGATGACCGTGGAGCGCAGGGGCAGGTTTTTGCCGTACTGCTCCAGGTTCTCGCCGATCTGGATGGCCAGCTCACGGGTGGGGGTCAGGATCAGGGCGCGGATGGCGTGGTCAACGTGGTGGGCGGAGTTGAGCCGCTGTAAGATGGGTGCGGAAAAGGCACAGGTCTTGCCGGTGCCGGTCTGGGCGCAGCCCAGTACGTCCCGCCCCTCCAGGGCGGGGGGAATGGCCTTCTCCTGAATGGGAGAGGGGTGGTCGTAGCCCTGGTCGTCCAGAGCACTGAGAATGGGGGCAATCAGCCCCAGGTCGCGAAATGTCATGAAGCTCTTCCTTTTTCCTATGCACAGCGGCAGAGATGGCCGCTGCGGCCCCCAGTTCCCCGGGGGCTGGGGATGTTGTCATCGGCTGCCGCGTTCAAGCTCACGGAGCTTTTCTCTGACGTCCAGCATAGTCTCGCCCAGGCTCTGGCCGGGCAGATGGGTCACCGTCAGATCGGCGTATTTCTCGTACAGCGGAGCCCGGGCCGCCATCACGTCGGCCAGGTCCTGACCTGGCTCCATGGCGATGCCCCGGGTGGACAGATTGGTGACCCGGAGGCGCAGCTCCTCCATGGGGACATAGAGGTAGATCACCGGGCCAAGTGCCCGCAGATGCTCAATGGCGCCGGGGCGGCAGACCACGCTGCCGCCGGGGGCGATGACGGTCCGGCTGCACTGGACGGAGCGGACAGCCGCCTCCTCGGCGTCCAAAAACCGCTCCACGCCCCGCTGGTCCAGAAGGTCCTGGAGCAGCTGGCCCTCTCTCTGCTGGATCAGCAGGTCAGTATCTAAAAAGTCATATCCCAGCGCCTTGGCCAGGAGTACGCCCACGGTGCTTTTTCCAGAACCGGGCATACCAATTAAGGTGATATTGTCCACAGCAATGCTCCTATCGCGGTACAAACTGATGCAGGATATAGTTTAACATAAAGAAAGGGGAAAAGAAAGGGGAAATCTGGCCCTATTCCTGTGGGAAGTTCCACTTTTTTCATCTGCCATGTGGAAAAAAAGACGGCGGACCAGGCTGTGGTCCGCCGCTTCGGATGGGCTTATTCCTCGTAGGGGAGGCCGGTGAGATACCGGCGGAGAAGATCGAAGGCGTGATGGGTGGTCTGGGTGCGCAGACGCTGACGCATGGGCCGGTTGCCCAGGGTCAGGGCGCGCACATAGCTGCCCTCCGAGGTGGCGATGGCCACGAACATGGTGCCCACCTCATGGCCCCGGTCGTCCCTGTCCGGGCCGGCCACGCCGGTGGTGGCCACAGCCAGGTCGCAGCCCAGTACCCGGCGGGCCCCCTCTGCCATGGCCTGGGCCACGGGGGCGGAGACGGCGCTGTGCTCCTCCAGCATGGCCTGGGGCACGCCCAGCACGCCGGCCTTCACCTCGTTGGTGTAGGACACGATGCCGCCCTTAAACACCTGGGAGGAGCCGGGCAGGTCGGTCATCCGCTTGGCCACCAGGCCGCCGGTGCAGCTCTCGGCGCAGCCCAGGGTCAGGCCCTTCTCCTTCAGCAGGTCCAGGACCACCTCCTCCAGGGAGGACACGTCGATGCCGTAGATCTTGGAGCCAAAGAGGGCTTTGAGCTGCTCCACAGTGGGCTTGAGCAGCTTCTGGGCCTCCTCATCGGTGGCCGCCTTGGCGGTGACCCGCAGCTCACACTCGCCCTCCTTGGCGTAGGGGGCCAGGGTGGGATTCTCCATCTCGTTCATCTGCTCCCGCAGCTGGGCCTCCATGGTGGACTCGCCGATGCCGAAGAGCTTCAGGGTGTGGGAGGCGATGATGCCCTCACTGAGCTGCTGGAGATAGGGCGCGGCCCGATAGCGGAACATGGGGCGGCACTCACTGGGGGGACCGGGGAGCATGATGACGTGGACCCCGTCGGCCTCGAAGGCGCAGCCGGGGGCGGTGCCCCAGTCGTTTTGCAGGATGGTGCAGCCCTCGGGCAGCATGGCCTGCTGGAGGTTGTTGTCCGTCATCACACGGCCCAGACGCTCGAAGTAGGCCCGGCAGCGGTCGGCAGATTCCTGGTCAAAGACCAGCTTCTTCCCGAAGGCCTCGGCCAGCACGTTCTTGGTCAGGTCGTCACAGGTGGGGCCGAGACCGCCGGTGGTGATGATGATATCGGCCCGCTCCTTGGCCAGGGCCACCGCCTCTCTGGCACGCTGGGGGTTGTCCCCGACCACGGTGTGCCAATAGACGTTCAGACCCAGCTCGCTCAGCCCCTGGGACAGGATCTGGGCGTCCAGGTTGACCACGTTGCCCAGCAGCAGCTCGGTACCTACGGACAGGATTTCAACGCGATGAGACATGCAAAGGACCTCCAAACAATATAAAATCAGATGAAATCTGGGTTTGACGGGGAAATTCGGTTACTGGACCTGCACCCGCTCGATGCCGTCCACGGCGGCCTGGACCATGGCGTCGATGTCCAGCTTGGCCTCGGCCCGCTCCACCTCGGCCAGGGTGGGGCGCAGACGGGGATGGCGGGGGGTAAAGACGGTGCAGCAGTCCTCATAGGGCAGGATGGAGGTGTCGTAGGTGCCGATCTTCCGGGCGATCTGGACGATCTCCTCCTTGTCCATGCCCACCACGGGGCGCAGGACGGGCAGCTCCACCACACCGCCGGTGACCATCATGGCCTCCATGGTCTGGCTGGCCACCTGACCCAGGCACTCGCCGGTGACCAGGGCCTTGGCGCCGCAGCGCTTGGCCACCTCCTGAGAAATGCGCATCATAAAGCGGCGCATGACAATGGTGAACAGCTCCTCGGGGCAGGAGCGGCGCAGCTCCTCCTGGATGGCGGTGAAGGGGACCACATGGACGGTGAGCCGTCCGGTATAGGCGGTGAGCAGCCGGGCCAGCTCCAGCACCTTGTCCTTGGCCTCGGGGGAGGTGTAGGGGTAGGAGAAGAAGTGGACCATGTCCAGGGCCACGCCCCGCTTGGCGATCATATAGGAGGACACGGGGGAGTCGATTCCGCCGGAGAGCAGGGAGACCGCCCGGCCGTTGATGCCCACAGGCAGTCCGCCAGCGCCGGGCTCGGCGTCGGCGTGGACATAGGCGGCGTAGTCCCGGACCTCCACGTGGACGGTGAACTCGGGGTTGTGGACGTCCACCTGGAGGTTCTCATAGGCGTCGTCCAGCAGGCCGCCCACATACTGGCTGAGCTGGATGGAGGTCATGGGGAAGGTCTTGTCCGCCCGCTTGGTCTCTACCTTAAAGGTATGGGCCCGGCTGAGCTGGTCGCCCAAAAACTCCTTGACCGTGGCCAGGATGGCGTCCTTGTCCTTCTCGCAGGGGCGGGCCAGGGACAGTCCGGCGATGCCGAACACGTTTTTCAGCGCCTCGTAGGCCCCCAGCACGTCGCAGCTGTCATCCTTGGGCTCCACATAGGTGGCGGACTGGCGGGTGTAGACCCGGAACTGTCCGAAGGTGTGCAGGCGGCGGTGGATGTTGGCCTGGAGCTTATCCTCGAAGCTGCGGCGGTTCAATCCCTTGAGCACCAGCTCGCCCAGCTTGATCAAAATGATTTCATTCATAGTTATCTCGTACCTTTCCGATCAATCACAATATGCTGGATACCATTATAATAAGTCCTGTCAAAATTGTCCACAGGATTTCTGCCGGGATGGGGCCGGCAAAAGATTTTCTTCAGCTTTTTTTCACATTCTGCTGCTTTATAGCGTATAAAAGAAAAATAAGCGTCAAATTTTATATTTTGTGTTGCATTCTTGGTGCCTTTCTGGTAAAATACTAAAATGATTGAATGGCCCTCCGGGCGAAAAACCGGTTAGGGCCTGAAAATATGGGCTTTGGTCAATGCTGACCGGTCCCACATCCAACTTGCAGTGAGGAGAGAATCGACGCATGGATAAACATCAGAATGAGGAGCGGCGCCGCCAGGAAGACATTGCTCTGAACCGTGCCCTGGTATGGGTCGGAGCGGCCATCGTGCTGGAGCTGCTTTTGCTGTTAGTCAATAAGTATTTTATCAATGTGTATACGACCCAGGCCTCGGTTAATCTGGCAATCGGGATCCTGACTGGACTGAAGGCTCTGCGTATCGTCGCCCTGGTGGGTGTGATTGCCTGCGCTGTCTGGCTCTGGATGAACCTGAAAAAGAACAGCCGCACCGCGGCCACCTCTTTGATCGCCCTGCTGGGCTGTGCGGCCCTGGGCTTCTGTGCCCACATCATTGTTGTCTACCGGGACTCCGGTATCCGGATGCTGTTCCTGCTGGTTCCCGCCTGGGCTGCTCTGGCGCTGATTTACTACCTGTATCAGAAGGAGTTCTTCTACTCCGCCTGCTTCAGCGGGCTGGGTGTGGTGGCCCTGTGGCTGATCCGCCACCGCGTGGGTCAGGATATGACCGTGTATGTGAGCCTGGCTGTGATGGCCGTTGCCCTGGTGGCCGCTGCCCTGCTGCTGAACAAGACCCGTCAGAACGAGGGCGTGCTGACCATTTCCGGCCGCACCTTCCATGTCCTGCCCGCTGATGCCAACTACACCATGCTGTCCATCACCTGGATCGCCAGCGTGGCTGCTGTGGTCCTGGGCCTGCTGCTGGGCGGCACCGTGGCCTACTATCTCATCTACGCCCTGGTGGCCTGGCTGTTCTGCCTGCTGGTCTACTACACCGTGAAGATGATGTAAGAGAATCAAAATTCCGGCGCAAGGATTGTGAACTGCACCCCATTTGTTAGACAGTATGATGTACTGAATAACAAATGGGGTGCTTTGCTGTGTCAAAAGAATATCGGATAAAAGATATAAACCCGAAACTCGAACGACAGAAGAAGTGGGGAAAAGAAGAGCGGAGTGACTGAGAAACTGATCCGGCAAAAACATACAACAACACCCCCTGTGTAGGAAAACGAGAACTACAACAGGGGGTGTTATATTGATTGAGACTGGACTGGTTCAGCGACAGCAAGGACGCTGCGGGTCGTGGCTGTTTTACGGAATGGGATTAGCTTTTACGGGACGAGTTCAGTTGTTTTCGCTGCTGCATATAAGACCTTATACACAAGATTGCTGCACTCAGGAAGAGTACCACAGAAACAATGTGTAAAGTCACTGATGAATAATCCCTATGATAAAAATCTAACACTAAAATAATGCTCGATATCCCAGTACTGAAAAGCCAAAGGATTACCGGGAGGATCTTTGGATTTTTTTTCATTCAGTCACCCCATTTCTGGAATCCGCAAATTCCGCCCGGTGCTCCATGAAGAAGTCAAAATATTTCCGCACATTCTCCAGCTCAGTCCAGTTCTTGGTCTGCACCGGGACCTCGTCCAGATCGTAGATCAGCGCCCTCTCCATAGCCAGAAGCACCGGGGAGTGGGTGGCCATGATGAACTGACAGCCGAAAAATCGGGCCGAGTCGCTCAAAAACTTGCTCAGCTCCAGCTGACGCTGGATGGACAGGCTGTTCTCCGGCTCGTCCAGCAGGTAGAGGCTGTCCTCCTCGATGTGCTCCACAAAATAGCGCATGGCGCTCTCGCCGTTGGACTGCATATCCATGTTTTTCATCAGCCGGTCCCGGACGAACTGGGATTTGGATTTGCTCTTGGCATCACAGCTCTCCTTCCAGTCCTCGTATTCCGACAGGGAGCACAGCTGGTGGTGGGCGTATTTCCGCTGGGTGAATTCCTCCATCAGCTCCTCCCGGCGGATGTCAATGCCGTGGTTCATGCAGCGCACGTCCAGGAGATAGTCAAAGACGTCGTCGCTGGTCAGGATCTGGCTGTTCCGGGGGGCGGCGCCCTTCAGCTGACAGCTGTCCACATACTGCGTGAAAAAAGCGCTGGCATTGAAGGGGGAGTGGCGCAGGACATGGGCCTTTTCCCCAATCAGATTGAGCAGAGTGGTCTTGCCTGAGCCGTTCCCGCCGTAAAAGATGGTGATGGGGGCCAGCTCCACCTGCCGGAGCTCCTTTTTGGGGAATATTTTATAGGGGTAGACCCCCTGAAAGCAGGTCATGGTGAGTTTTTCGATGAATTTATCCTCCTGCTCCGGGCTGGGCAGGACAAATTGCCTGAGGTAGGTCTTGGACATAAAGATCGCCTCCTGCCTGTATTATAGCATAAAGAAAGGGCGGCTGCACCTCCGGGATGCAGCCGCCCATATGTTTTAATCGGGGTACTTCCGCTCCTCTTCCTCCTTCAGAGCGGCCTTGATCCGCCGGTCGTAGATCATCTCGATCACAATGGCGATGATCCCGCAGCAGATACCGCCCACGGCGAAGAGCCAGATGCCCTGGTTCCAGCTGCGGTTCCTCAGCCCCATGGCCACATAGATGGCTGTGGCGGTCAGCATGCAAAGCCCGCACAGGGAGCCGGACAGCTCCTCCTTCCGGCGGAACTCGGGGCGGTTGGACAGGTTGTACTTGGGGATGTTGTACTGATCCGACCGCATCCCCGCCCAGGTCAGCACGGCGGCCGCCCCGCCGATGATCCACAGAAAGACCATCACCAAAAAGCCCTCATAGCCCAGCTGGTCCATCCAGTCTGACAGGAGGATGAGCAGGATGACATCGGCCAGGATGGCCGCAATGGGCAGAGCAATGAGCCAGACATACCGCTGGGCGAAGGCGTCCAGGGTGGCCTGGGGATAGAAGGGCTGGATGGAGGGGTGTTTTTTCCGGAACTGGTCGTCCCGGATGCCCGTCACTACGAAGAGGACCACAGCCCCCAGGATGCACAGCAGCAGGGCGGCCACCCCCAGCAGCTGGACGGAGTCGGACCAGCCCTGCTGCTCGGCCCAGACGGTCCAGCCCACCAGAACGCCCACCCCGAACAGGATCAGGGCCACACCGGCGGCCACGGCGTTGGACAGCTGGCACATGACCTTATGGTAGCCGGTCACGTCGCTGGCCGCCATCCGCTGGGCGCTCCCCCGGAGGAGGGTGTCCAGGTCGATGTGGAACAGGTCGCACAGGGCCAGCAGGGTGTTCATCTCCGGGTAGGCCGTCTCCGACTCCCACTTGCTCACGCTCTGGCGGGTCACATCCAGGCGCTGGGCCAGCTCCTCCTGACTCATCCCGCGCTGCTGGCGTAAAAATCGCAGGTTCTCTCCCAGCTGGGAGTGGGACTGATTTTCTTTCATTGGTTCGCTCATAGGATCGAACTCCCTTCCTTTTTGCTGCCCCCATCCTAGCAAAACATGGGGGCCACCGCAACGCATTCTCTGTTGCGTTTGGGGGAAAAGGCCGCAGTTTCCGGTTGCGGCGGAGATTTTTGGGGAAAATACAATAACAGATCGTATTTTGAAGAACTCAAAATACGATCTGTTATGCTGAAATCTTATTCCTCATCCCACCAGACGGGGCTGCCGCTCTGGAGGGAGGGGCCGACCTGGAGGAGGCGCTGATTGTCGCTGCCCCGGAACCGGAGCCCCAGATGCTTGCGCTCTATGAGGAAGGGGCCGTCCACCAGCACGTCCAGCTGCTCCAGCAGAGCCCGGCTCAGGGTGCCGACCTTGTTCTGGGCCAGGTCCTCAAAGAGGTATCCGGTGTAGCACCAGATATCCTTCTCGGGCAGCTGGGCCCGCACCTGGCGGACCAGCTCCAGCACAGCGGACTGATTCTGAGGGGCCATGGGCTCGCCCCCCAGCAGGGAGAGACCCCGGATATAGGAGGGGCGGAGGAGGGCCAGGATCTGGTCGATCTCGGCCTGTCCAAAGCTCTGGCCGAAGTCGTAGTCCCAGGCCTCGGGATTGAAGCACTCCAGGCAGTGGTGGGGGCAGCCGGAGACGAACAGGGATACCCGCACCCCAGGTCCGTTGGCCACGTCCACCCGCTTGATGTCCGCGTAGTTCAAGAGAAGGCCCCCTTAGAGATGGAGGACACGGGACTTGATTTCCTTGGTCTTGCCCTCATTCCAGAAGTTCTCGCCCAGGTAGCCGCAGGTGCGGCGGGTCACGTTCATCTTGGACTTGTCCTTGTTGTGGCAGGAGGGGCACTCCCACTCCAGATCATCGTTGATGATGATTTCGCCGTCGTAGCCGCACACCTGGCAGTAGTCGCTCTTGGTGTTGAACTCGGCGTACTGGATGTTGTCATAGATGAAGCGGATCACGTCCTTGAGGGCCTGGAGGTTGTGGCGCATGTTGGGGATCTCCGCATAGGAGATGCAGCCGCCGGTGGAAATCTTCTGGAACTGGCTCTCAAAGTTGAACTTGTCAAAGACGTCGATGTGCTCACGCACGTCAACGTGATAACTATTGGTATAATAGCCCTTGTCGGTTACATCGGGGATTGTGCCGAAGCGCTCCTTGTCGATGCGGGCAAAGCGGTAGCACAGGGACTCGGCGGGGGTGCCGTACAGGGCGAAGCCGATGTTGGTCTCAGCCTTCCAGTCGTCGCAGGCCTTCTGGAGCCGCTTCATCACCTTGATGGCGAACTCGGTGCCGCCGGGCTGGGTGTGGCTCACGCCGGTCATCAGCTTGGTGACCTCATACAGGCCGATGTAGCCCAGGGAGATGGAGGAGTAGCCGCCGTAGAGCAGGGGCTCGATGGGGGCGCCCTTGGGCAGGCGGGCGATGGCGCCGTACTGCCAGTGGATGGGGCTGGAGTCGGACTTCACGTTCTTTAGGGCGTTGTGGCGGCACATCAGGGCCTCGTAGCACAGATCCAGATGCTCGTCAAAGATCTTCCAGAAGGCCTCCTCATCACCCTTGGCCAGAATGCCGATTTGGGGCAGGTTGATGGAGACCACGCCCTGGTTGAAGCGGCCCTCGAACTTGTAGGCGCCGTTCTCGTCCTTCCAGGGGGACAGGAAGGAGCGGCAGCCCATGGGGGAGAACACGTTGCCCTCGTAGTTCTCGCGCATCTTCTTGGCGGAGATGTAGTCGGGGTACATCCGCTTGGCGGAGCACTTGACGGCCAGCTCGGTAATGTAGTCGTACTTGCCGCCCTGGAGGCAGTTGTGCTCGTCCAGCACATAGACCAGCTTGGGGAAGGCGGGGGTGATGAACACGCCCTTCTCGTTCTTGATGCCCTCCAGGCGCTGGCGCAGCACCTCCTCGATAATCATGGCGTTCTCCTCGATGTAGGGGTCGTCTTTGCGCAGGTTGAGGAAGAGGGTGACGAAGGGGGACTGGCCGTTGGTGGTCATCAGGGTATTGATCTGATACTGGAGGGTCTGGACGCCGTTTTTCACCTCGTCCTGGAGACGGACCTGGACCAGCTTGTCCAGGGTGGCGTCGTCCACGCTCTCGCCGCACTGCTCGGCCATGCGCTTGCGGAACTTCTCCCGGCTGCGGCGCAGGTACTTGCCCAGGTGGCACAGGTCCACGCTCTGGCCGCCGTACTGGTTGGAGGCCACGCAGGCGATGATCTGAGTGACCACGGTGCAGGCCACCTGGAAGCTCTTGGGGCTCTCGATCAGCTTGCCGTTCATCACGGTGCCGTTGTCCAGCATGTCCCCGATGTTGATGAGACAGCAGTTGAAGATGGGCTGGATGAAGTAGTCGGCGTCATGGAAGTGGAGCAGACCCTGATCGTGGGCCTTGGAGATGTGCTCGGGCAGGAGGATGCGGCGGGTCAGGTCCCGGCTCACCTCGCCGGCGATGTAGTCGCGCTGGGTGGCGGCGATCATGGTGTTCTTGTTGGAGTTCTCGGCGGCAAGCTCCTCGTTCTCGTTGAGCAGCAGAGAGAGGATGGACTCATCGGTGGTGTTCTGCTTGCGGACCAGGGCGCGGGTGTAGCGGTAAATGATGTAGGCCTTGGCCAGCTCGTACTTGCCGGCCTCCATCAGGGCCTTCTCCACCATGTCCTGGATGTCCTCTACAAGCAGGCGCTTGCGGTGCTGGTCGCTGACCTGATCGGCAATGGATTCGATCTGGTCCTGATCCATGCGCTCGTCCTCGTCCACCGCAATGTTGGCCTTCTGGACGGCGCGGACGATCTTGCTGCGGTCAAAATCGACGGTCGATCCGTCGCGCTTGATTACTTTCATAGCAGATCCTTCTCCTGTTTATTTTCCTATCCGCTTGGAGCGGTCGATGTTAAAATCGGCAGCCCGACGGGGGGCTGCGTCGAGCTATTATAGCACAGCTAATTTGGACCTGTCCACAAAATATACCAGATATAGTGTGACAAAAAATGAAACACACAAAATATTCCTGGTTGCATTTATGTGATTGCTAGGGCGGAAAAAGTGGGTCCTGAGGGTACTTTTCCCGTGGTTCCGGTTGCCGGGAGGGAGAAACTATGGTATACTGAAAAATAAATTCGGCATTTTGACGGGTCACGGCCCGGAGAACAGGAAAGGACGGCACAGATGGCAGATCGGATCGCAGTTGCGATGAGTGGAGGAGTGGACAGTTCGGCGGCGGTGGTGCTGCTTCAGGACCAGGGATATGAGCTGGAGGGGGTGACCCTTCAGCTCCTGGAGGAGGCGTCCGAGCCGGAGAGCATCCGGGACGCCCGGGTGGTGGCCGGTCAGCTGGGGATCCCCCACCATGTGCTGGACGCCGTCCAGTGCTTCCGCAGTCAGGTGATGGACCGGTTTGCCGCGGCCTACGAGTCCGGGCAGACCCCCAACCCCTGCGTCAGCTGCAACCGGTATCTGAAATTTGAGGTGCTCCACCGGTACGCCCGGGAGCTGGGCTGCCGGGCGGTGGCCACCGGGCACTACGCCCGCATCCAGCAGGACACGGGCTCCGGGCGGTGGCTGCTGCGCAAGGCCCTCCACCCGGAGAAGGATCAGAGCTATGTGCTCTGGTCCCTGACCCAGGAGCAGCTCTCCCGCAGCCTGTTCCCCCTGGGGGGGCTGTCCAAGGCGGAGATCCGGGCCCTGGCGGCCAGCCGGGACCTGGCCAGTGCCCACAAGGGGGACAGCCAGGATATCTGCTTTGTCCCCGACGGGGACTATGCCGCCTTCCTGCGCCGCTATACCGGCAGGGACTACCCCAGCGGCCCCTTCCTGGACCGGGAGGGGAAGGTGCTGGGCACCCACGACGGGATCATCGGCTATACCGTGGGTCAGCGCCGTGGCCTGGGTGTGTCCTCCAACCAGGGGCGGCTCTACGTCCACCGGGTGTGTCCGGCGGACAACACGGTGATCCTGGGGGACAACCAGGGCCTGTTTGCCCACACCCTCACAGCCAGGGACCTGAATCTGATCGCCTGTGAGCGGCTGGACGGGGAGGTGCGGCTGAAGGCCAAGATCCGCTACCGCCAGCAGGAGCAGCCCTGCGTGGTCCGCCAGACCGGGGAGGACACCATCACCGTCACCTTCGACCAGCCCCAGCGGGCCATCACCCCGGGCCAGTCCGTGGTCCTCTACGACGGGGACCTGGTGGTGGGCGGCGCGACCATTATCAAAGGAGAGGACGCATCGGTATGAGCAAGAAGAAGCAGAAAAAGGGCAGGGGACACCAGAGAAGGGTGGGGGAGGACCCAAACGAGCTCCAGCAGACCCGGAAGTATAAGAAGTTCGACCCGGCCGCCCGGAACCTGCTGTGGCTGGACCTGATCTCCCTGGCCATCTGCCAGATCCTGGTGAGCAAGGAGCTGATCGGGGACACGGCGGCCAACGTGATCACCGTGGTGGGACTGATCCTGCTGCTGGTGGCCCTGTGGCTCCAGTTCCGCCCCAAGCACGGGGGACCGAAAACACCCCATCTGTGAGGGAAAAGCCCCCTCACCCATTGCATTTTCCCAACAATTCCGATATGATAAAGTATTGCGAGTAAATGACTGAAAAAGGAGGCCGTTTTATGCGGAAAGAGATCCTGCTGCCCGCTCTCGCGGTGGTGGGAGGAGGCGCGGGCTTTGCCCTGCGCACCTGGCAGCTGTCCGCCGCCTTTGACGAGACCACACTGCTGTTCCGGTCCGGCGCACCGTCCACGATGGCGCTGCTCATCCTGCTGACCGCGGCGGCGGCCGGTCTGCTCCTGCTGGTCCTGGGCGTGAAGGCGCCCAGACAGGGGGCGGAGGCCTTTTTCTGCCCCGAGACCGGGTATATGACCCTGATGACCGCCGCCGGCTTTTTGTGGATCGCCGCCGGTCTGCTGGGCTTTTTGGAGATGCGGACCCAGCTGGCCCTGTGGCGGATGCAGACAGGGCTGCCCTTTCCCCTGATGCTGCTGCTCACCGCCCTGCTGTGCCTGCCGGCGGGAGCCGGCGCCCTGATGCTGGGAAAGGGAAATTACCGCTGCACCCGGCCCGCGGCTTACCCCCTGCTGGCCACCCTGCCCGCCTACGCGCTGCTGCCCTGGCTGGTGGCCGTCTACCAGATCAATTCCCGCCAGCCCGCCCTGATGCTGTTTGCCATCACCATGGTGGGTGTGGTGTGCGCCGAGCTGGGCCTCTACATGGCGGCCTGCTTTGCATTTGATCGCCCCAAGCCCCGTTTGTGTATCTATTTTTCCCTGCTGGCGGTTGTCCTGCTGCTCACCTCCCTGGCCGACCGGCCGGGGCTGTTCACAGCAGTGATGAGCATGGCCTGTGTGCTGCTGCTGCTGGCCCAGAGCTGGGCCCTGCTGCGCGGCGGAGCGGAGGAGAAGAAAAACCCGGAGCCCGCCCAGGAACCCCAGGAATCGGATCGTTGATTTGACGCCCAGGCGTCTTTGTACGAGGAGGAAATCAGAAAGATGGATAAGAAGAAGTTTTATATCACTACCCCGATCTACTACCCCAGCGATAAGCTGCACATCGGCCACACCTACTGCACCGTGGCCACCGACGCCATGGCCCGCTACAAGCGGCTCCAGGGCTGCGACGTGCTGTTCCTGACCGGCACCGACGAGCACGGCCAGAAGATCGAGGACAAGGCCAAGGAGGCCGGGATCACCCCCAAGCAGTTCGTGGACGACATCGTGGAGGGGGAGCGGGGCGTCAAGGACCTCTGGAAGCTGATGAACATTTCCAACGACCGCTTCATCCGCACCACCGACGACTACCACGTTGCCGCCGTGCAGAAGATTTTCAAGAAGATGTACGAGAAGGGCGACATCTACAAGGGCACCTATAAGGGCAAGTACTGCAAGCCCTGCGAGTCCTTCTGGACCGAGA